>DATNOR010000155.1:0-3703 GCA_035601235.1 Gemmatimonadales bacterium | reverse complement strand
CTAGTCCACGAACGCCCACACCAGCGCCCGGCTCTGCCGGTCGAGCGCAGCCGGATCGGGGAGATGATAGAGATCCCCCGCCACGTCGCGGACGAGCAGGCCACCGTGGTGCAGCACGCGCGGCCACGTGTCGAGTCGGGTCTGAAACGAGCGCGGTCCTTGCCGGGTCTCGACCCGCCAGTGGCGAATATCGACTTCCTCCTCGATCGCCGTGACGTGGGTGATCTGGAATACGAATCCCGCGGCCACGAGCGCCTCCTCGAGCACGCGCCGCGAGGCGGCGTCGAGATCCGCCGGGTCGCGCACCAGCGCGAATTCCTGCTGGTCGTCGTCACGCAGCGACACGAACCGCGCGGGCTCGGACCAGGGGAAGCAGCGACGCACCCACACGGCGCGCTCGGCGTCGCCGCGAGCGGCCCAGAGGCGGCCGTCGGCCCGGCGCTCCAGCGTAAGCTCGGACGCCACCGCAGCCACGGGTCTGCTCAACGTCGTCAGTTCCATATTCCCCTCCCTCGAAAGGCTCGGCTGACCCCGGGGCGGCGCCCCGGGGTTAACCACCCAGGGTCCGTTTGGGTTACCCCGGGCCATCGGCCCGGGGTCAGCCGCGCTCACTGCAGTTGCAATTGCATCTCGTACAGTCTCCGATACTTCCCATCCGGCTCGGCGAGCAACTCACGATGCGTGCCGCTCTCCACCAGCCGCCCGTCCGCGATCACGAACAGGCGCGACGCCTTGCGGAGTGTCGACAGGCGGTGCGCGATGGCGAACACCGTCCGGCCCGCGATCAGCCGCTCCAGCGCCTCCTGGATCTCTCGCTCCGTCTCCGTATCGACGCTCGACGTCGCCTCGTCGAGGATCAGGATGCGCGGGTCGTGCAGGATCGCCCGCGCGATCGAGACGCGCTGGCGCTCGCCACCCGAGAGCGTGTGCCCCCGCTCGCCCACCACGGTGTCGTAGCCGTGCTGCAGCTTGCAGATGAAATCGTGGGCGTTCGCGGCCTGCGACGCCGCGACGACCTGCTCGAGCGACGCGGCCGGCAATCCGTACCGGATGTTCTCGAGCACCGTGCCGTGAAACAGGTACGGATCTTGGAGCACCATCCCGAGCTGGCGGCGGTAGTGGCCGGTCTCGAGCTGCCGGATGTCGACACCGTCGATCCGGATCGTTCCGCCGGTGACGTCGTAGAAGCGTGCGATCAGGTTCACGATCGTCGTTTTGCCGCCGCCCGACGGTCCCACCAGGCCGATCAGCTCGCCCGGCGCCACATCGAAGCTCACGCCGCGCAGCACCTGACGCACGCCGTCGTAGGCGAAGGTCACCTGCTCGAACGTGACCCGGCCCCGCACCGGCTCGAGCCGCACCGCCCGGGGGGCGTCGGTGACCTCGGGCTCGGTGTCCAGCACTTCGAACACCCGGTGCGCCGAGGTGGTGGCGCGCTGCACGGTGCGCGCCATCTGCCCGATCACCTCGATCGGGGCGACGAACATCGTCGTGTACAAGAGGAACGACACGAACGCTCCCGCCGACAGCGCGGGCCCGAGGCCCAACAGGCGCGGCACGGCCAGCACCCACACGCCCAGCGTGGTCGCGTGCACGGCGAGCATCAGCAACGGCCAGAAGGTCGTCCAGATGCCGTGCAGCCGGTTGATCTCGGCTGTGACGTCGTCGTTGTGCCCATCGAACCGCGCGATCTCACGCGCCTCCTGGTTGAATGCCTTGACCACGCGGACCCCGGGCAGGGTGTCCGACAACACGTCGGTCAGACGGGACCACTTGCGCCAGACGCGCAGGAACACCCGGTTCAACGTCTCGCCATGCCGGTAGATCGCCCAGCAGAACAGCGGCACGGGCAGCGTCATCACCAGACCGAGCCGCCAGTCGAGCGAGAGCAGCACGGCCCCGAGCCCCGCCAGCATCACCAACGACAGCGACACGTCTACCACGCCGAAGGCGAGAAACTCCCACAGCCGGTCGGTGTCGGCCGACACGCGCGTGATCAGGCTCCCCGTGTGCTTGCGCGAGTAGAACGCGAGGCTCAGGCGCTGCAGGTGCTCGTACAGCTCGGCACGCAGGTCGCGCGCCACCCATTCGCCGAGCACCGCCATGAGCCGCAGCCGCACGACGGCCGCCGCTTGACGGACCAGGTACACGAGCGCCATGGCCCCCACTGCGAGCCAGGCGATCGCGCTCGCGCGACCCACGTCGAGGCGTCCTTCCTGGGCCGGCCGGACGACGCGGTCGATGACGTACCCCGCCAGGTACGGGGGCACGAGGCTCACGAGGGTGATCAGCGTCGCGGCGGCCATGCCGAGCACGAGCTGCCGCCGGTAGGGCCGGAGGTAGCCGAGCAACCGGCGAATCACAGCCCCCCGACGCCCCGCCACCAGCGCTTGGGCGTCGCGAATCGGCCGCGCCACGCTCGCCGCGTACTCCGCATCCGCGTCGACCGTCGCGACCGTACGCCCCGCGAGCGCTTCCTCGAGCACGAACGTCAGATTCTCGAAGGCCCGCCGCTGGCGATGGCTGTACCGCAGCACAGCGAGCGCCGGATCGCCGGGGCGGCCGAGGATCGAGAGCGTGCTCGCGGAGAGCCCGGGGGCCTCGCGCACGGCCTCGATGCGGGCGCGCTCGATGTGCATGAGGTCCCATTCGTGCCGTCCGTCCGTCGCCCGTGCCACCGTCACGTGTCCGGGTCCGAGCGCGACCCATGCCTCGGTCAACCGTAGCGCCTCGTCCAGGTCGGCGAGCGCGTACAGCTGCACGGGAGCGCCGTTCCACGACGCCTCGATGCGCCGGCGCAGGGCGGCCGGCAGCCGGGCCGGTTGGTCCGTGTACCGGCCGATGATCTCGTGATCGAGACTCTGGAGCTCAGTGGTCATACCGTGATCCCATTCGAGGGTCATACAGCAGAACGGCCTCCCGGGGTCTCCTCGCGAGCACCCCGGAAGGCCGGATCACGGCAATGGAAGATCCTAGACTTCTAGGGCGTTCGTTTCCGCCGCACCGCGGCGTCGAAGGACGCAAGACGCCCACCGAGGCGGCGGGTGGGCGACGGGGGAGTCAGACGAATCATCAAGAGGATCCTTGGGATCGTGTCGGTTGCTGAACCAAGCTAAGCCGGGCGGCGGCGAACCGGCAAGGGGTGCTCCTGGAGAACCCGCTGCCCGTGCTGTATCGTCTCGACCACGCATCCGGACCTGACTTTCGGAGGGAGGCTCACATGACCGCGAGTAGCGACGACCCGGAGACGATCGACCGGCGGCAAGCATTGCAGCTGATCGCGGGCGGGCTCGGCCTCGCCGCGCTGGGCGGGACCGCGGCCTGCGCGCCGGCGACGAGCGCCGCCTCGTCCTCCTCCCTGTCCCAGCTACGGCCGAGCCCGGGACCCGCACCCGAGCGGTTCCTCGCCGCCCCGCCTCTGGACACCGTCCGCATCGGGTTCGTCGGCGTTGGCGGGCAGGGGACCGCGCACGTGCACAACCTGCTGCGGGTCGAGGGGTGCGTGATCAAGGCCGTGGACGACATCGTGCCCGAAAAGGTGACAAAAATCCAGGACCTGGTCGAGCAGGCCGGGTTCCCGCGCCCGACGGGTTACTCCCGCGGTCCCACCGACTTCGTCCGCATGTGCGAGCAGGAGGAGCTGGACCTGGTGTTCAACGCCACGCCGTGGGAGTGGCACGTCCCGATCTGCCTCGCGGCGATG
>DATNOR010000154.1:0-14808 GCA_035601235.1 Gemmatimonadales bacterium | reverse complement strand
GACGCACCGCCGCACCATTACATACTCACTGTCATGACGGGCGGCCCCTCCTCTCGAGACCGGCTCGGCGATTACAGCACCGACCGGCGAATTCTCCTCCTGACGTCGATGGCCGCGGCGGTCGGCGTCATCAGCGCCTTCGTCGCGCTGGCGTTGGTGCGGCTCATCGGCCTGTTCACGAACCTCGCCTATTTCCACCGGTTCGCCACGCTGCTCACCCCGCCGGCCGCGAGCGGGCTCGGGCTCTGGGCGGTTCCCATCCCGGTGATCGGGGGGGTGATCGTCGGGCTGATGGCGCGCTAGGGCTCCGACCGCATTCGCGGCCACGGCATCCCGGAGGCGCTCGAAGCGATTCTCATCGGGCGCAGCCGGATGGATCCGAAGGTGGCCGTGTTGAAGCCGTTATCCTCGGCCATCGCGATCGGCACGGGCGGTCCGTACGGCGCGGAGGGACCGATCATCGTCACCGGCGGCGCGTTCGGGTCGCTGTTCGCGCAAGCGTTCCACCTGTCCGCCGTGGAGCGGAAGACGCTGCTCGTCGCGGGAGCCGCGGGCGGCATGACGGCGATCTTTGCCACGCCGGTGGCGGCGGTCCTCCTGGCCATCGAGCTGCTGCTGTTCGAGTTCAAGCCCCGCAGCTTCATCCCCGTCGCCTGCTCGGCGGCCGTCGCGGGCGTGCTGCGCGTGCCGTTGTTCGGCGCCGGACCGCTGTTCCCCGTCACGCTGCATCCCACACTTCCGTGGACGACGCTCGTCATCTCCCTCGGCTTGGGGCTCGCCGCCGGCCTCGGCGCCACCGCAATCACGGCGCTCTTGTACGGCTGCGAGGATCTGTTCGCGCGGCTACCGATCCATTGGATGTGGTGGCCCGCGATCGGAGGGCTGTTCGTGGGCCTGGGCGGCCTGATCGCGCCCCGCGCGCTGGGCGTGGGCTACGATGTCATCCACGACCTGCTCGCCGGGCGGCTGCTGGGCGCCACGCTCGTGGCGCTGCTGCTCGTGAAGGCGCTCATCTGGGCGATCGGCCTGGGCTCGGGCACGTCGGGCGGTCTCGTCGCCCCGCTCCTGTTGATGGGCAGCGCCCTCGGCGCGCTCGGCGCGACCGTGTTCCACGCGGCCGACCCGGGTCTCTGGGCCACGATCGGCATGGCGGCGCTGATGGGCGGGACGATGCAGATCCCCATCACGGCGATCGTCTTCGCGCTCGAGCTCACCGGCGACGTGGCCGCGCTGCCGGCCCTGCTCATCGCGTGTGTGGCGTCCGAAGCGGTGACGCTACTCGTGATGCGGCGCTCGATCCTGACGGAAAAACTCGCGCGCCGCGGACGTCACCTGACGCGCGAATACGGCGTCAACCCGCTGCGCGTGCTGCAGGTGGAGGACGTGATGGAGCCGCCGCTCGCCCCCCAGGCGGCGAGCGACGTGGTCACCTACCCCGACGAGCTGCTCGAGAAGGCGATGTCCAAGCTGCTCGAGCACGAGCTCGAAGGGCTCTCGGTCGCGAGCCGCGACGATCCCACCCGAGCGGTAGGATACGTGGAGCGCTCCGCCATTCTCGCCGCGTGGGTCCAGCTCACGCGCGACGAGCACACCATCGAGGAAGGCTGGCTCGGGCAGCTGCGCCGCGCCCCGCGCTAGCGATTCCCCGCCCCCGTCGCCGCCTCCGCGCTGGGACGGCGATACTTCTGGAACCAGCTCATCATGTAGAGCTGGGTGCGCATGAAGTTGGACGGCTTCGATCCCGTGCCGTGGAACTCGTCGTTGAAGCGCAGCATCACCGTCGGCACGCCGCGCACCTTCAGGGCCACGTAGAACTCCTCCGTCTGCGGGATCGGGGTGCGGCGGTCCAGCTCACCCGTCATGAGCAGGGTCGGGGTGGTGATGTGCCCGACCTGCATCAGCGACGAATGGGCGAGCCACTCGTCCGGCTTGTCCCAGAACGGCTGATGGAAGAAGCTGTAGGTGAAGAGGGGAATGTCCGTCTGCCCCGCCATGCTGATCCAGTCGATCACCGGGCAGCGCACCGCGGCGGCGGCGAACCGGCCGGTGTGGCCGATCACCCAGCTCGAGAGCACGCCGCCCCCCGAGCATCCGGAGACGTACATGCGGGTCGTGTCCACGTAGCCCTTGCCGATCACCGCGTCCACGCCGGCCATGAGATCGTCGTAGTCCGGACCGGGATAGTTGTGGTCGATCGCGTTCGAGAAGGCGTCGCCGTAGCCGGTCGAGCCGCGCGGGTTCACATACAACACCACGTAGCCGTTCGCGGCGAAATTCTCGAACATGTAAGTGAAGCCGACGTTGTACATCGCGAACGGCCCGCCGTGGATCTCGAGGATCAGCGGGTACTTCTTCGCCGGCTCGAACGACGGCGGCTTGACGATCCATCCCTGCACGCGGGTGCCGCCGGTCGAGTTGTACCAGATCTCCTCGATCTTGGCGAGCCGCTTATTCGCGAGCACGTCGTCGTTCACGGCGGTCAGGCGCGTCACGGGCCCGGGGCGCCGCAGGTCCATGCGCACGACGTCGCCCGCGTGCTCGGCGTCGCCCGCCACCCCCACGCCAACGAGCGTGCGCGCGAGCGAGACGAGCGATACGACTTGCGGGCCCTGGGTGATGTCGCGCACCCCACCGGCCAGGTCCGCGTAGTGCACGTTGATCGAGCCCCGGTCGCCGGCCTGGAACAAGACGCCCTTGCCGTCGGGCGTCCAGTGGAGCTCGCCCGGATCGCGGTCGAAGCTCTTGGACACATCGCGCACGCCGGAGCCGTCGATCCCCGCAATCCACAGGTCGGACGTGCGGTGGGTGTGCTCGGTCGAATCGTAGCCCGTGAACGCGACGCTCTTGCCGTCCGGCGACACGGCGGGGTTCGCCCAATTACCGGGCCGGGAAACGAGGGCCCGGATCGCGCCGCTCGCGACGTCGACCGCGTAGATGCGCGACACCTGGTACTGACGGTCCCAGGTCGAGTCGCGCAGCCCGTCGAACACGATGGTGCGCCCGTCCGGGGTCCAATCGTACCCCGCCCCGACGCTCAGGCCGTCGAACCGGGCGCCCACGTTCCAGTGCCCGCTCGTGAGCGCGCGCGCCGTCCCGCCTTCGGCCGAGACGAGGAAGAGGTGCGTGAACCCCTGCTCCATGTACCCGACGCGGTCCTGGCGGTAGTGCAGCTCGTCCACCACCCGCGGCGCCGGCGTCCACTTCGCCCCTTCGGGCGGCTTGGGCAGCGAGATGCTCCACACCGTCGAGTCCGGCACGAGCATGACGAAGGAGATCGACTTGCCATCGGGCGCCCACTTGGGGTTGGCCGGCTTCTCGAGCACTCGGGTCACCTGTGACGACGCGCCCTCGGCGTCCATCCATCTGACGAACAGCTGCGTTCCCTTGGGCTCCCCGTCGGTCAGATAGAGGATGCGGGTGCCGTCCGGCGACCAGCGCGCGTCGCTGCCCTTGACGAGGAACCGGTTGTGCGAGCCGTCGGCATTCATGATCCACAGCGCCGAATCCCATTTGTCTTCGAGCTTGTTCACCCAGCGGCGGGTGTAGACGATCTGGGCGCCGTCGGGTGAGATCTGAGGATCGCTCACCTGCTCCCAGTCGAGGTAGTGATTCACGGTGAGCAGCGTGTCGGAGGCGGCCTCTTGGGCGGAGGCAGGCGCCACGACGAGCGCGATGCCGAGCACAGCGACCAGTCCGAAACGGCAGAGGCGAAGCATGCGACCTCCAGCGGTGGGAGAGGGGAGCGAAGCGGTCAGTGCAACAGCCCGCCGATCTTCTTTTCGACCCGTTGGGCGAACATGTGCGCGCCGACCGGCGCCATCCGAGCCGGGTCGCCCTTGATCTCGTAGCTGTCGACGAGCACCGGCTCGCCGGTGGCGACGTCGAACAGCTCGGCTGCGAACTGCCACACGAGCCCGGAGAGGTTCGAGATGCTGCCCTTGGCGACCCAGCGCGCGCCGAGCCGCCGGGCGACCGCGACGGCGCAGGGGTTGTCGCAAGCGTTCCCGTCCGCCTCGGCGCGGGCGACAGCCGCGGCTACCGCGGCGGAATCGACGACCGTCACCGCCTCCGAGGAGCGCAGGGTGGCGAGCAGCTTGCTCGTCGCCGCCGCCACGACCGCCGTGTCGCCCGGCCCGAGCACGTTGGCGTGCTCACCGTCGAACCGCAGGTTCATCACCGCGATGGCCGGCCGGGTACCTGCGCTCTGGGCCGTGAGGGTGACGCACCAGAGCAGGAGCGAAGCAAGCAGGGTGACGCGCACGAGTGTAATCTAGAGGCCCAACTCGCGGGACACCAATGACCGTCACCCGGCCCGCCGCTGACGACCGCAGCGCCGCCGTCCTCGCCGGATTCCTCGGCTGGACGCTCGACGCGTTCGACTTTTTCCTCGTCGTCATGACGTTGACGGCGATCGGAAAAGAATTCGGGAAGTCGGACGCCGCCATCGCCCTCTCCCTCACGCTCACGCTGCTGTTCCGGCCCGTGGGCGCGTTCATTTTCGGGCTGCTGGCCGACCGCTACGGGCGCAAGCTGCCGCTGATGATCGATCTGGTGTTCTACTCGGTGGTCGAGGTGCTCACCGGGCTGGCGCCGAGCTACGCCACGTTCCTGGTGTTACGGGCGTTGTTCGGGATCGGGATGGGCGCGGAGTGGGGCGTGGGCGCGTCGCTGGTGATGGAGAAGGTCCCAGCCCGCTACCGCGGCGTCGTGTCCGGACTGCTGCAGCAGGGCTATGCGCTGGGGTACCTGCTCGCGGCGGTCTGCTACCTCGTGGTGTTCCCGCGCTGGGGATGGCGCCCCCTCTTCTTCATCGGCGGCCTGCCCGCGCTGCTGGCGCTGTTCGTACGGGCACGCGTGCGGGAGTCGGACGTGTGGCGGCAGACCCGGCACGACAACTGGAGCGGTCTGGGGCGGGCGATCGCCGCGAACTGGAGACTGTTCGTCTACCTGACCATCCTCATGGCGATGATGAACATGGTGTCCCACGGCACCCAGGACATGTACCCCACGTTCCTGGAGCGGGATTGGGGGTTTCGGCCGACCACGCGCGCAGCGCTCACGGCGTTCTCGCAGGTGGGTGCGCTGGTGGGCGGCGTGCTGTGCGGGCTCTACTCCGACCGCCTGGGACGGCGCCGCACCATCGGGCTGGCGCTCGCGGGCGCGGTGGTGACCATCCCCATCTGGGCGTTCGCGCCGACCCTGCCGCTGCTCTGGACGGGCGCATTCATCATGCAGTTCTTCGTCCAAGGCGCGTGGGGGGTGATCCCCGCGCACTTGAACGAGCTCTCGCCCGATGCGGTGCGGGGGTTCCTGCCGGGCTTCGCCTATCAGTGCGGTGTGGCCATCGCGAGCCAGATCCCGCACGCGCAAGCACTGTTCGCCACGGGCACGAGCTACGCGCAAGCCATGGCGCTCTCCGCGGCCGCCGTGTTCATCCTCGGTGCCGTGGTCGCGGGGCTCGGACCGGAGCGCCGGGGAGTGGCATTCGGGCGCGGGGCTCCATAGCGTTAGTCGTCATGGCCACGTTCATCAAAGCCACCCAGGCCTACCAGCAGGGACAGCGCACGCTGCCGCGCCGCTACTACGTGGACGCCGGGATCTACGCCGAGGAGCAGGAGCGAATCTTCGCAGAGCGCTGGGTGTGTGTCGGGCGCGCCGCCGAGCTGGGCACGCCCGGGGATTACATGGTCCGCTCGATCGCCGGGGAGAGCGTCATCGTGGTGCGCGGGCAGGATGGCGCCGTGCGCGCCTTCTACAACGTGTGCCGCCACCGCGGCACCCGGCTGTGCGACGGCGAGCGCGGCCGTCTGTCCGAAACGATTCAGTGCCCCTACCACGCCTGGACCTACACGCTCGACGGCGCGTTGATCGGCGCGCCGCATATGAACGAGGTCGCGGGCTTCGACAAGCGGGACTATCCGCTGCACCCGGTCGCGCTCGCGGCGTGGGAGGGATTCCTGTTTGTCAATCTGGCGCGCGACCCCGAGCCGTTCACTCGCGCGTTCGCGTCCCTCGAGCGTCGCTTCAGCCGGTTCAACATCGAGCGGCTCCGCTCGGGCGCCCGCATCGACTACGACGTTCGCGCCAACTGGAAGTTCGTGTTCCAGAATTACTCCGAATGCCTCCACTGCCCCGTGATCCATCCCGGACTCGCGAAGCTCACGCCCTACACCAGCGGCGAGAACGATCTGTTCGAGGGGCCCTATCTGGGCGGGTATATGGTGATCACCGCCCCCGGCGGGAGCCTGACGCTCTCCGGCCGGGCGTGTGGGCCGGCGGTCGGGGACCTGCCGGCGGAAGACCGCAACCGGGTCTACTTCTATACGATCTTTCCGAATCTGCTGCTCTCGCTGCATCCCGACTACGTGATGTTCCACACGCTCTGGCCCGCGGCGCCCGACCGCACGCACATCACCTGCGAGTGGCTGTTCCCTACCGACGCGTTCGGGCAGCCGGGGTTCGACCCGCAGGACGCCGTGGGCTTCTGGGACGAGACGAACCGCCAGGACTGGAACATCTGCGAGCGCTCGCAGCTGGGCGTGTCATCCCGCGCCTATGAGCCCGGGCCGTACTCCCCTCGCGAGGGCATTGCGGCGGCGTGGGACCGGGAGTTCCTCCGGGCGATCGGGCACACTACTTCCTGAGATACGCGTCCGTCTTGTTGAGCCAGTCCTCGCGCGGCGGGGAGAACACGTCCACGTCGAGCGTATCCTCGAGCGCGTGCGCCTCGTGCGGCAGGTGCGCCGGCAGGTGGAGCACCTCCCCCGCGCGCACCACGATCTCCTCGGCGCCGTCCGCGCCCACCAGGAACCGGAGCGCGCCTTCCAGGATATAGGTGAATTGCTCGTTCTCGTGGGAGTGCCGCGGGACGACGCACCCCTGCTTCAAGTAGACGTGCGCCAGCATCACGCGATCGCCGGTGATGAGGCGGCGGGACAAGCGTTCGTGCAACTCTTCGCGCGGGAGATCGTCCCACTTGTACAACGTCGCCTTACGCGTGCCGCTCACCACGAATCGCTCCGAGGCTGGGGGAACAGCAACGCTAGCGCGCGGTCCGTGGAAAAGGGAGGTCTTCTTCCATCCCCTCTTCACAAAGCGAGGGCACGGGGTCATCCTGAGCGCCGCAGGCGCGAAGGACCTGCTTTCCCGCAGGTGCGAAGGACGCTTTTCGAGGGGGGGAGGACATCGCGAAACGAGCGCGAAGCCCGCATTCTTGCCCCCGCCCAGCCGCGTCACTACCTTCGCGACACTCCTGCGATCGAGGCCGCGCATGCCGCTCGCCGACTGGCTGATTCCGGAATTCGATGAGGAGATGGCCGCCACACGCCGTGTGCTCGAGCGCGTCCCCGACGGCAAGGCCGCCTGGAAGCCCCATCCCAAATCGATGACGCTCGGCCGGCTCGCGACCTTGGTGGCCGAGCTGCCCGCCTGGGCGGTGAACGCCGTGACGCGCGACGAGCTGGACATCATGCCGCCGGGCGGACCGGCTCCCAAGTTCGCAGCGCTCGAGAGCACCGCCCGCATCCTGGAGCTGTTCGACCGCAACGCGGCCGAGGCGCGCGCCGCCATCGCCCGCACCGCCGACCCGGAGTTCCAGAAGCCCTGGGCGTTCAAGGTCGCCGGCCGGACGGTGAATACCAGCCCGAAGTTCACGGTGTACCGCCGCACGGTGCTCAATCATCTCGTCCATCATCGCGGCCAGCTCACCGTGTATCTGCGGCTCAACGGCATCCCCGTCCCCGCGGTGTACGGTCCCACCGCGGACGAGCCCCACTTCTAGGACGATCGCGTGACCTCCTGGGAGCAGGTGGTCTCGCGCGGCTTGCGACTGCTGCGGCTGGACAGCATCCGCAGCAAGATGCTGGTGTTCGGCATCCTCGCCACACTCATCCCGTCGTTCACCACGGCGTGGATCTCCTACCTGCAGAACAAGCGCTCGCTCACGGAGAAGATCACGGGCGAGCTGCAGAGCGTCAGCGCGCAGACCGCGCGCGAAATGGATCTGTGGGTCAAGGAGCGGTTGTACGAGCTGCGCGTGTTCGCGAGCTCGTACGAGGTCTCGGAGAACCTCGACTTGATCACGCGCGGCCGGGGCGCCCCCGCTCTGGCGCGTCTCACCGACTACCTGCGCTCCGTGGGCGAGCGCTTCGCGGACTACCCGGAGCTGCTGGTCGTGAACCCGCAGGGCCAAGCGGTGGCGACCACGGCTCAGCAGGCGACACCCGCCCACCTGCCGGCGAACTGGGCCGCTGCCATCCGGACGGACAACGCGGTGCTGGGCGACGCGTACCGCGACGACGCGCTCGGGAAGGACGTCGTCGTTTTCGCCGTTCCCATCTACCAGACGGGGGGCCGCCTCGTCGGCGCGCTCACCGCCAAGCTCGACCTGGCGGCGGTGCACCACCTGCTGCGCCGCTTCGCCGCGGGCGCGAGCGGCCGCGTGTACTTGATCACCACCGCGGGTCAGCCGTTGGTGAGCTCGGAGGCGGAGCGCGAAGACCTGATGCAGCGCCACCTCGACAGTGCGTTCACGCGGCGGCTGCTCGAGCACGAGGAGCTCCCCATCGAGCTCACCGGGTTCCGGGGCGACCGCGTGCTCGCCGCGGCCAAGCGGGTGCCCCACGTCGAGTGGGCCGTGCTGGTCCAGGTCCCCGCGGCGGAGGCATTCCGCCAGGTGACCCGTCTCCGCAACGTCACCATTCTGCTCGTCGCGGCGCTGCTCGTCGGCGTGGGCCTGCTCGCCTACGTGCTCGGGCTGCTGATCACCCGGCCGCTCGACCGCCTGACGCGCGGCGCCGCCCAAGTCGCGGGAGGCGACCTCTACGTCGACCTGCCGGTGGTGGGCGGCGGCGAGCTCGGCTACGTGACGGAAGTGTTCAACGACATGGTGGCGCGGTTGCGCGACAGCCGCCGCGAGCTCGAGCGGCTCTCGATCACCGACGACCTCACGGGACTCTACAACCGGCGCTACGTCATGGAGGCACTCGCGAACGAGGTGCGCCGCTCACGCCGGCTGGAGCACCCGTTCACGCTGCTCATGCTGGACGTGGACCGCTTCAAGGAATACAACGATGCATACGGCCACCTCGCGGGCGATGCCGCGCTGGCGCGCGTGGCGGCCATCCTCAAAGAGTCCACTCGCGACGTGGATTGCGCGGCGCGGTATGGCGGGGAGGAGTTCGTGGTGCTGCTGCCCGAGACCGAGGCGGAGGGCGCGACCGAGAGCGCGCAACGCGTTCAGGAGCAGCTCGCACGCGACGCGCTGCTGGGCGGGAAGCTCACGGTCAGCGTGGGAGTCGCCCAGTTCCCCGCGGACGGCGAGTCCCCCGACGAGCTGCTGGCCGGCGCGGACGCGGCGTTGTACCAGGCGAAGCGTGAGGGACGAAACCGTGTGCTGCGCGCCGTGCGCTAACGGGCCGCGCGTCGCCCGATGAGGCTCAGAAAGATCCAGCCGCCGCGCCCGCCCTCGTCGGCGATGCGCACCCACTGATCTACGTAGGAAAAGCCGGTCAGCGCCGCACCCGCGTCCACCGTAAAGAGCACCTTGTAGCCGCCCCCCGGCCCCTCGCGCACGTTGCCGTGCGCCGTCGCCTGGAGCTGCACGGGCACGGCGAACGCCACTTCGCCCGCACGTAATGCCGTGCGTCCTTCGCCCCCCACACCGCCCTTGCCCGCCCCAGCGACGCGCTTGGCCTGGTTCGCGAGATACAGCGCCCCGCCGTAGTTCTGCTTGGCGAACTCGGCGCTCGCCTGCTGCAGCAGCGTGGTGGCCTGGGCCAGCTCCGCGGCCGGCTGCGATGGCGCCGCGGCGCGGAGCGACTGCAGGGCAATTTCCGCTTCCGCGATCGCCGACGCCGCCTCGGCGCGGCTCGCCACGGTCTGGAGCTTCGCCATGGCGCGCACCACTTCCTGCCGCGCCTCGTCGAGCCGCGTCTGCAGCTCTTCGAGCTGCGCGTCGCGCTCGAGCAGCCGCAGCTCCAGCCGGGCGACGCGCTGCTCCAGCACCGTGTCCCGCGGTGGGCGCGCCCCCGCTGCCCCCGCCCCCGCGGACCCAGCCCCGGCCGTGTCCCGCGCGGAGCGCGGCGGCACCTCGGGCGTCTGCGCGGGGCACGCCGCGAGCGCCACCAGCAAGGTGAGCGACGCGATGACCTTCGCCGACCCAAAAAAAACCCGCCGCGCCGGCGGGCCCTGCGCGCCAACAGCCGTCCGCCGCGCCATCACCCGGCCGCCTCCGAGTCCGCCTGCTGCTGCTGCATCGGCTCGTGCGCCTGCGCGCTGACCCAGACGCCGGGATGGGGAATCGTGACCACGAACCCCTCGGTGACGCGTAGCGGCTTTGCCTGGTACGCCGCCAGGGCGTCGCGCCACTCGGCCGGGAGTTGTGCGGCGGAGCGCAGTGGCAGGGCGATCGCGGTGCCGATGCGTCCCACCACGGTGTTCTCGATCACGTCCGTGAGCGGCCGTCCCGCCGGGTCGCGCAACTTGGAGAGCGCCACCTGGCGCGCCGCCGGATCACCCGCCGAGATGATCGCGGTCGAGTAGTACAGCAGGTTCGCCTCGATGTGCTCGAGCAACCGGCTGCGCGCCTCCGACGGCACACCGGCGTCATCGCCGCCGAGCAGCCGCTCGAGGTCGGGCAGCATGCCGCGATCGAGCAGCGTGCGGCGGAACAGGTAGCCGAAGCGCCGCACCACGTCCGTGGTCGCCACGTTGGGGAGTCGGAACGGCACGAAGATCACCGGTCGCGCCCGCGGGCTCCGCACCATGACCTTGAAGCGCTCGAGCGGCTCGAAGAAGTGGAATGTCACCAGACGATCGCGGGTGGTGTTGCGGACCGTGCGCACGCCGGTGGCGGGGGCATCGGCGGGGGCGTCCACGACGCCGAGCGGGCGGCGCCGCAGCGCGTTGCTCATACGCTCGGTGCGGTCGCGGATCATGTGGACGGTGTCGGCGGCCGCCGCCTCCAGCCCCGGCTCGGTGAGCGTGAGCGCGTCGAGCTGCAGCTCGGGCCGCAGCGCGGTGACGAGATCGCCGAGCATCGAGGTGCCGACCATGCGGGCGAGAATCTGCAGCGGACGCTCGCGCCCGTCGGACTCGCGGCGCCAGCGACCGTCCAGCACGACGAGCTTGGCCTCGTCTCCCGGGGTGAGCGTCGCGCTGTACAGCAGCTCGCCCCACTGCACGCCGAGCGACTGCCAGAACTCTTCCACCTCGATGAGCGCGCCATAGCGCATGGCGCTCGACCCCTCGCTTGCGAGCGCGAAGAAGTCGGCCACCGGATCGCGCGCCGGCGCCGCCGCCGTGGGCGCACGCTCGGCGAACATGGCGAGCCGTTGGAAGTAAAGGACGTGTCCCGGCACCTCCACGGGATCGGGCCCGCGCGCGGGCGGTGCCGTCGCGGGTGGAGCGGCAGGAGCCGGGTGCAGCTCGCGCACCGCGCGCTCCCCCGATCCCATCGGGGGCGGCAGCTGACTGGGCGCGGCGAGCGGCGTCGGCTCGTCGCCGAGCGTAGCCGTGGCGAGCTCGATGGGATCTTCGCTGCGCAGCCCCACGCGCAGCCGCAGCTTGGGGATGTCGCGGCGTGGCACGGCGACGATGCCGTCGGCATCGCTCACCCAGTGGCCCGCGGCATTGCCCGCTCGGTCGAGCACCGTCACGGGCACGCCCTGCGCGGGCTTGCCCGTGTCCTGATGCACGATGCGGAACAGCCAGACGTCGCCGATGGCCATAAGGGGGCACCAATATGCCACGCGGCGGGGGCGGCGTACAACGACGGGAGATACGTTGCGGGGTAAGGCGTTGCCCGGTAAGGCGTTGTCGGGATGAGGCGTTGTGGGGGTAACGCGTTGTCGGATGCTGCGTTGTCGGATGCTGCGTTGTCGGATACTGCGTGGTCGGGTACTGCGTTGTCGGATACTGCGTAGCCGCCAACGCGTCACCCGACAACGCCTCACCCGGCAACGCCGTATCCGGTAGCGCCTCATCCGACAACGCCTCACCCGACAACGCCGTACCCCACCACGCCTCATCCCACAACGCGGTATCCTTCTGCACGCACTCCACCGGAGGTAGCTCCATGGCGCAGGCTGGCATCAACGTAGGGCCGTTCGACGCCCGGGCCCGTCAGGTGGCCGGCACGCTGGCGATCATCGGCGGACTCACCGCGCTGGACGGCTTCTTCCAGGCGCTGGGATTTCTCACGTGGATCGTGTGCGCGGCCATGATGTACGTCGGGATTCTGTTCGCGATGGGCGGGTTCAAGGATGGGACGGCACAGTTCGGCTACCCGTTGCTGATTCTCGCGGTGCTGGATGCGTGGCTGCCCCTGGTGCACAAGGGCTTCTGGGGCCTGATCGCCGGAGTGGTCGTCGCGATCGGGGCGTTTCAGACGGCGCGCACCCGCGTGTGCCCGATCAACGGGCTCCTGGGAGTGAACACCGCCGCCGGGTCGTCGGCCTAGAGAAGCGGCGCGACACGCTTCCGTCCGGTCCCCCGCCCCTGTTATGGTGGGACGCATGAAACTGACCGGCCGGGCCGGATTCATCGCGATCGGTGTGCTCGCCGTCGCCGCGGCGGGCATCCTCGGCTCTCGTGTGTTCACGGCGGCACGCGCCCCGGCGGCGGCCCCCTGCTCCAACGACCCGCGCCTCGCGCTGGGGTGCTACGAGCAGCGCTATCGCTCGATCGCTGCCGGGCAGGGCGTTGCGCAGGCCTTCGCCGACTTGAAGGCGCGGTACGGCGCCGATCCCGAGGTGCAGCGGCTGTGCCATGCCATCACGCACGCGATCGGTCAGGCGGCGATGGCGCAGTACGGCGACGTCGCCGTGGCGTTTCGTCACGGCGACAATGCCTGCGGCTCGGGATACTACCACGGCGTGATGCAGGGCTTCGCGCTGGCGCGGGGACGCGGCAGCCTGCTGAGCGATCTCGACGCCGCCTGTGCCGTCGTTCCCGGGAAAGAACGCCGGTCGCTCGACTACTTCAACTGCGTGCACGGCCTGGGACATGCCATCATGGCCGTGCGAAACGACGAGCTGTTCGACGCGCTGCACGATTGCGACGGCCTGACGGGTGCCATGGAGCAGAATGCCTGCGTCAACGGCGTCTTCATGGAGAACCTGATCGTGGACGGCGCGCATGGCGGCCACTACAGCACGTACCTGAAGCCGAGCGAGCCGCTGTATCCCTGCACCGCCGTAGCGGAGAAGTACAAGGCGGAGTGCTTCGACATGCAGACTTCGTACGCGCTGGGCGTGGTGCAGGGCGATTTCGCCAAGGTGTTCGCGTTGTGCGCCGGCGTGGGCGCGCCGTTCCGAAAAAATTGTTACCAGAGCCTGGGGCGTGACGCGGCCACCATGAGTCGCGATCAGGTGCCGGCGACGATGGCGACCTGCAAGCTCGGTGTGGGCCACGAGCAGCGGTCGTCCTGCGTGCTCGGCGCCGTACTGGACTTCGTGTACTACTACCACTCCGACGTGCAGGCGAAGGCGCTGTGCGACGCGCTCGAGCGGGACCTGCAGCAGGGTTGCCGCTCCGCCATCGCCAGGCTCGTCGGGCGGTTCTAGGCCGCCCCTCCCCGCCGTGCGGCGTGCGACCTTCTGGTTCATTTTCGGCACCGTGCTGCTCGACATGCTGGCGCTCGGAATCATCGCGCCGGTGTTCCCCAAGCTCGTCATCGAGCTCGAGGGCGGCAACGAGGCGAGCGCCGCCGGCATGGTCGGCCTGTTCGGCACCGTGTGGGCCGCGATGCAGTTCGTGTTCGCCCCGGTGCTGGGCGCGCTCTCGGACCGTGTCGGGCGCCGGCCCGTGATTCTGCTGTCGTGCCTCGGGTTGGGACTCGACTACGCCGTCATGGCGCTCGCGCCCACCGTGGGCTGGCTGTTGGTCGGCCGCATGCTGTCCGGGATCACGGCCTCGAGCTTTTCGACGTCGTTCGCGTACATCGCCGACGTCACCGAGCCTGACCAGCGCGCCGCGAAATTTGGCCTGTTGGGCGTGGCGTTCGGCGTCGGGTTCATCCTCGGCCCCGCGGTGGGAGGACTGCTGGGCGGGATCGGCCTGCGCGCGCCGTTCTGGGCGGCGGGCGGGTTGAGCGTGGTGGGCGCCGCCTACGGCTGGTTCGTGCTCCCCGAGTCGTTGCCGGTCGAGCGGCGGGCGCCGTTCGCGTGGCGCCGCGCCAATCCCGTCGGGTCGCTCGGCCTGTTGCGGGCGCGCGAGGCGTTGCTCGGCCTCGCGCTGGTCGCCTTTCTCTATCGCGTGGCGCACGACGCGCTCCCGAGCCTGTTCGTGTTGTACGGCGACTATCGCTTCGGCTGGACGGCGCGCGCCGTCGGGTTCGCGCTCGCGGGCGTCGGTGTCGTGTCGATGATCGTGCAAGGCGGGCTGGTCGGGGCCGCGGTGAAACGGCTGGGCGAGCCGCGGGCGCTCGTCGCGGGCCTCGCATTCGGCGCGGTCGCGTTCACGCTGTACGGCCTGGCGCCGACTGGGGCGCTGTTTCTGCTCGGGCTTCCCATCGGGGGCCTGTTCGGGCTCACCTATCCGGCGCTGCAGGGGCTGATGACGCGGCGCGTAGGGGCGGACGAGCAGGGCCGCTTGCAGGGTGCGATCGCCAGTGTGATGGGGATCGCGGGGGTGATCGCGCCGGTGCTGTTCACGCAGGTGTTCGCCGCGGCGATCGGCCCGTTCCGCGCGGCGGGAGTGCCGGGGGCGCCATTTCTCCTGGCGGCGTTGCTGCTCGTCACGGCGATGGTCGTGGTGCGGCGCGGGGTGGTCGTTTCGGTCGTCGCGCTGGTCGCGTGCCTCGGTGTG
>DATNOR010000153.1:0-8128 GCA_035601235.1 Gemmatimonadales bacterium | reverse complement strand
GCCGTCGCTTCTACGTTGGGAAACGGCGGCACGTCGAGAAACCATAGCCCCGCCAGTCGCGAGCTCTTGTCGACTTCGACCAGCAGGCGGTCCGCCACGCGCACCACCGTGGCGGGGCGCTGGCGCCCCACCCGGATGTGCAGCACCGATTCCGCCTGGTTTTTCTCGACCGTGAGCGGCGTGTCCACCTCGACGGCCGCCACCGCCGGTTGCGCCTTGCGCGTGGGAAACACGACGCGTGCGTCCTTCGCCGGCGCCGGAGCCGCGAGCTGCTCGTGGGTGCGGATGTCGTCCGGCCAGGTGACCACGTCTACGCCACGCAGGCACCCGCTGGCCACGTCGATCACGACGAACGAGCCGTCGCTGCCCTCGAGATCCACCGTCCCGTTGAAGCTCGTGGCCTTCCCCGTGCCCTTGCAGGCGACGGAGAGAATGTCGGTCTCGGGATCCCAGTGATAGGTGACCTTGGGGAGCTTGCCGTCGAGCGGCTCGATTCGGGCTTCGAAGTGCGTCGACAACCGCGCCTTCCAGGGTCTGCGAGGGGCGCATAATATAGACCGCACCTCGAGGAGGGGCTAGGACGATGGAGCGGCGGGAGTTTTTCGCGGTGGCGGGGGCGGTTGCGGCGCAGTACCAAACGCGGAACGCGGAACTCGGAACGCGGAACAGGATGCTCGAACGGCTGTTCCGCGTTCCGCCTTCCGACTTCCGCGTTACCCAGGAGCCCTCCCTCTCACCGGAAGTCTTCGCCCGCCGCCTCGACCGCGCGCGCGCGGAGCTGAGGGCGCGCGGGCTCCGCTGCCTGATCGCGACACCCGGCACCAACTACGAGTATCTCACGGGTTACAATCCCGGGCGCAGCGAGCGCCTCATTGCCCTGATCCTCCCGGTCGACGGCGTCCCCACCGTGGTCTGTCCGTCGTTCGAGGTCGAGCGGATCAAGCGTCATAGCGCCATCGCGGACGCGCCGGGATGGGAGGAGCAGGACGACCCGTACGGCCTGGTGCGCGACACCGTCCGCCGGCTGGCGCCGCGTGCGGGCACGATCGCGCTCGAGTCGTCCACCGGATACCAGACCGCGCTGCGGCTCGCGGCCGCGCTCTCGGGCTGGAAGTTCGTGGACGCGGCGCCGGTGACCGAGCGGCTCCGCATCGTGAAGGCCCCCGAGGAGGTCGCCCTGATCCGCCGCGCGATCGAGATCACGCAGGGCGCCATGACCGCGACGTTCGGACAGCTCGTCGTGGGGATGACCGAGCGGGACGTGGCGCGGCTCTTGTCGCGCGAGATGCAACAGCGCGGCGCCGACGGTGGCGGCCTGGTGCAGTTCGGACCGTCCAGCGCGCTGCCCCACGGCGGCCCCGCCGCGGCCGCGCTCGAGCGGGAAACCGTGGTGCTGATCGATTGCGGCTGCCGCGTCGGCGGGTACGAGTCGGACATCACCCGCACGGTCTGGTTCGGCGACAGCCCAACGGACGAGTTCCGCAAGGTGTTCGACGTCGTGCACGACGCCCAAAGCGCCGCCATCGCGTTGGGACACCCCGGCACGCCGTGCCAGGACATTGATCGCGCCGCGCGCCGGGTGATCGACGCGGCGGGCTACGGGTCGTTCTTCACCCACCGCCTGGGGCACGGGCTCGGCATGGATGGCCACGAGCCGCCCTATCTCGTGGAGCGTAACGCGCTCCGACTCGAGCCCGGGATGGTGTTCACCGATGAGCCGGGGATCTATCAGCTCGGGAAGTTCGGAATCCGCATAGAAGATGATTGTCTCATGACCGAGAACGGCGTGGAAGTGCTGAGTCGGCGAGCAACCAAGCTCTAGTGGGGACGGGGGACGCGGGACGGGGGACGGGTGGAGTCAAGGCGACGTCCTAGGCTGTAGATCAGCCCGATCAGCAATCCCACAACCCGGTTGCTAAGCTCGAGTGCCTCTGCCACGCCCACCGCGGGCGCGAGCGCAAGGTCGCGGACGAGTTCGAGGTGAGTGCAGAGTTCAGTGCCCGACCCAAGGGCAATGCGCAGGAACCGAATGAACTGCGCGGTCGTGCCAAGGGCGTATCCCTCGGCAATGTTCGCTGGAATCGACGCGGCTGCCCGCCGAATCTGATCCGTCAAGCCGAAGTGTCGATTCAGGGGTGGATCGAGCGTAAGCCGATACGCGCTCCGCGCGACTTGTCGCCCGACGATCCATGCCTGAAGGGAGTCCAGCTTTCGCACACACGAAGTTTCTGTGCGTCGTGGGCGTTCGTCAAATCATTTCGTCGCGAGAGGGCGCCCTTTATTGCAACACCCGTCCCCCGTCCCTCGTCCCCCGTCCCTAGTCCGCCAGTTTCTTCGCGAACCCGATAATCCGGTCGAGCGCTTTCTGGAGGCTGTCCGTCGCGGCGGCGTACGACAGTCGCACATAGCGGTCGTCCCCGAACGCCGCGCCCGGCACCAGCGCCACGCCGGTCGTGGTGATGAGCCGCGTACAGAATTCCGTCCCACCGATGCCCCCGAACGAGTCCACCCGGAAGAAGAAGTAGAACGCGCCGAGCGGCTCGACGAACTCGACGCCGGGCAGGTCCTGCCGGAAACGCGAGACCACGAGATCGCGCCGCTTGCGGAACTCGGCCACCATCCGACCGACATCCTGCTCCACCCGGTCGTCGCCCAGCGCGGCCGCCGCGGCCACCTGCGCCGGGTGGTTCGCCCCGGTCGTAGTATGCGACTGCAGCGCCGCCATCGCCTTCGCGAGGGCCCCCCCCGTCCCTCCCAGCGCGAGCGCCAGCCCGATCCGCCACCCGGTCATCGCGTAGGCCTTGCTGACGCCGTAGATCACCACCACCCGCTCGAGCAGCTCGTCGGGCAGATCGAGGAATGACGGCGCCGGACCCGTCCCGTAGTGGATCCGGCGATAGATCTCGTCCGCGACGACCCACACCTTCCGGTCGCGCGCCCACTGCGCGATCGCCTTGATCTCGGCGTGCGTGTACACCGCGCCCGTGGGGTTGCACGGCGAGCACAGCACGAGACCCTTGGCGCCGGGAACCACGCGATCCAGGTCCCGTACGCTCACCTTCAAGCTCCATTCGGGATCGCCCGGGACGAGCACCGGTCGGGCGCGGCACAGGTACACGATCTGCGGATACGACACCCACGCCGGTGCCGGGATGGCGACTACGTCCCCGGGGCCGAACAGCGCGAAGCATACGTTGAAGAGCGACTGCTTCGACCCGTTCGACACCACGATGTGGTCGGCGTTGACCGCGCGACCGCCCGACAGAAGCGAGAGATGCTTCGCCCCGGCGGCCCGCAGCTCGAGGATCCCCTCGTTCGCCGGGTAGTGGGTTTTCCCCTCTCGGATGGCGCGAACCCCGGCGTCCGACGGGATGGACGGCGTGGGAAAGTCGGGCTCTCCCGCGCCCAGGTCGATCACGTCCTCGCCCGCCGCCTTGCGGCGCTTCGCCTCCTGCGAGATCGCGATGGTCGCGGACGTCTCGAGGTGTTGCAGGTTGGGCGACAGACCGGAACCCGGGGGCATGCGCGGGACGATAGCCGCCCGAGGCGAGGTGGGCAACTGCGAGATGCAGAGATGCGGGATACGGGATACGGGATGCGGGATGCGATGGAGCACCGACCCATCTCGCATCCCGCATCTCGCATCTCGCATCCCGCTGTTGCCTTTCCCCGGGGCACACGATACCATCCTGCCGCTGGGCGCCCTTTGACAACCGAGGACCGTGTGACAGGAGCGGAAGCGAAGGCGGCGCTGGAGCGCGGCCGGGGGGTAGTGCTGGTGTGTCCCCCCGCCCCCGAGCGCGCGCAGCAGCTGTGGGAGCTCGTGAGCCCATGGACCGCGGGGGAGGGCCCCGGGGTCGGTCCACTCGTGTTGATCGTCTGCGCGGACGACGCGGCCGCGGCGGAGTGGCCGGCCGTCGCCCCCGCCGGGCTTCGCGTCCACGCCGTCACCGGGCTCGTCCGCAGCGCAAGCAGGCTCAAGCAGCGCCCGCCACAAGTACTCGCCGGGGCTGTGAAGGACCTGGCCGCGCTGGTCCAGCGCGCCGCGCTCAAGCTCGATCACGTCGCCTCGCTGGTGGTGGCGTGGCCCGAGGCGCTCATCGCGGGTGAGCATGCCGCCGCGCTCGATACGCTCTTGGGGGAGGCGCGCGAGGCCCGGCGCCTGGTGCTCAGCTGGAATCCCGCACTGTTGGCCGATCTGCTCGAGCGACACGCCCGCAGGCCACTGGTGGTAGGTACGCTGCCCGTGGACGAGAGCGGCGCCCCACTCGCTCCCGCCGGCCGAGTCCGTTACTGCGTCGTTCCGCCGGGCCGGCGACCGGCCGTCGTTCGCGACGTCCTCGACGCCCTGGACGCGAGGCAACCCATGATCTGGAGCGGCGGTCCTAACCCCGAGTCCGAGGCGCGCCCCGACGCCCTGGTCTGCACCACGCTGCCGTCGCGCGATGAGCTCGCGGCGCTGGTGCGGCTGGGCGAGCCGATCGTGTTTCTCAGTGCGGCCCAGCTGCCGTACCTGCGTTCCATCGCGACCCTGGCCCCTCTCGCCCTCCCGGGGGCGGCCGACCGCTCACGCGATCGCGCCGAAGAGCTGCGCGAGCGCGTGACACAGGTGCTCCTCTCCGGCGGCGTGGACGCCGAGCTCGCCCTGCTCGATCCCCTGTTTGAGCGGTTTGACCCGGCGGAGGTGGCGGGGGCGTTGCTGGCGCTACAACGGGAAACGGGAGGCGGGAAACGGGAAACCATCACCTCCGGCGTGGGGGACGCAGCGCGGGTGAAAGTCTTCGTCGGACTCGGCAAGAAAGACCGGGCGAGCGCCAAGGATCTCGTCGGCGCGCTGATCCGTGAAGCCGGTGTCCCGAAGGACGCCATCGGCCGCATCGACGTGCGCGAGACATTCAGCATGGTCGAGGTGGCGGCCGGGGCGGCGGATCGCGCCGTGCGCGGGCTCACGGGGACGACGATCCGAGGGCGCCGGGTGATCGCGCGGCTCGACCGGGAGCGGTAGACGTGATCGCCGTGAGACCAGGCGACGATCATGCCGGGACTTCCAGTAGAGGGCGGCGACGAGTACGACGACGCAAACAACTAATACGACCACGTCGCGCGTCATGGGGGGCACCATCCGGGCGCAGATTCACCAATCCCTCTTGGTCAGCAAGCGGTAGCCCACTGTCCCCATTGCGATGGCCGCTAAGCCGATGCGCCACGTGACGCCGGTGGACAGATCAACATGGCTCGCGAGGTCGCTCAGAGGTATCATAACGAGCAACAGCAGTAGCCCAACTGAAGACCGTCGATGGCCGCGCCCGATGTCATCGTCACGGTCGCGATAGAACCAGAGGTCTCGCAAAGGGTACAAACTTGCTCCTCCGGCGAAGCCTTCGATGATCCAGTTTCCCAACTTCATTAGGTATCCCTCCAATGCCAATTTCAGAGCGGCGAGCAGGGGTACGGTATATTGTGGCAGACAGGGCTGAGAGCAATCTCCACATCGGGAGGGTGGATGCAACCCACCGAGGCTCGCGCTCGCCGATGGTATCTCATCTGGAAGACCGCTGGCCCCCTTCTGATCTTGAGCGGCTACTTGGTCCTAGCATTGGCGACGGGGGAGTCACAGCGCGCCTCGGAGATCGGTTCGATCATAGCGGCATTAGTACTCGGCGGGGTCATATGTCGGGCCACTTTCGTGCTTCTACGGTTCTTGGAGCAACACGGGCGGTTCGCACATTACTTACGGTGGGCGTTGTCCGGCAATCTCGGAGGCGGTGCAATTGTGGCTCTATTCGCCACTGTGCTCTGGCAGGAACCAAAGCCGGGCCAACCCGACGTACATGCCATACTGCACGACCCGTTCGTCATCGGGTTTCTCGTGAGCCTCGCCACGATTGGCGCCTATGTCAGCGCACGCCTGTGGGAGGACGACGACCGGTGGCATCCGCAGGACCTCGAACGCCTGGAATCTCTACTGGACAAAGCGGAAGAGCTCTACGAGGCCGACCCGGAGGCGGCCGACCAGGTCCTCCACGACTACTTCGTTGGAAACCGCGCTGAAACGGAGGAACTCGCGCTCTTGCGCGACGCCGCGCCACGGGACCTGCGGGCCGCCACGAAATTGCGACAGCGCCTTGCGCAAGACCTCAGGCTTAACGCGCGCGTGCGTGCGCGCGTAGCCCGGCGGCTTCCAAAGGCTCGTCGCCCAGAGGTGTTACGAGACATCGACCAGGCTGCTGAACGCATCCGCACTGAACTGACCCGATTGGAGACCGCCATGCGACAGCTGAAGGCCCCCTAGGGCCGAGCCGCCGCGTCATTACTGGCCCACATTCCTACCCTCCATTGCCACCCCTCCTGCGTAGCCGTTAGTCCCGCCGGAACGCGCGCGACCCTGCGACGGTAGCATGCGCGTACCCATGACGTCCACCAAACCCGCCTCCCCTGCAGCCACCAGGATCCAGCAGTTTCTCCTAAAGGGTTATCACGGCGTGCCGACTTCCGGCACCGTCACGATCCGCCACTTCAACCGGGACGAGCGCGTGCGTCGCGCGCTCGCGGGGCTGGGCAAGTGGTGGGGTGTCGCCGTCGTGTCGGTGCTCATCCCCGTGGCGCACTTCGTCCTCGTACCGTCGTTCCTCGGGTATGGCGTCTGGCAGTGCTTCCAGCGACTCGGCACGGTCGAGCTGACGCTCGATGCGCGCGGCACCTGCCCCGACTGCGGCGCCGGACAGGCGCTCGACCTGGCCGCGCGGTGGCGCGCCCCGCAGCCCGTGACGTGCCGCCACTGTCACCGTGGGCTGCAGCTGGTCCTTCCTTCTTCTTAGTGCGCGGTGTGCTCGGCGAGCCAGCGCATGCTCTCGCCCACGTGCGCGTGCCAGTACTTCCAGTCATGCTTGCCCGGCCACTCGGCGTACGTGCTCGCTACCCCCAGCGCCGCGAGCTCGGCGTGGAACGCCCGCGCCTGGTCCACGAGCCTGTCCTCGGTGCCCACGTCGATGAAGAGCGCGGGCAGCGGCCCGTGCGCTGCGGCGAGGCGCCGCGCCAGCTGGGTCGGATCGCGCGCCGTCCAGGACGCGATCGTCCGCCCGAACGCCGGAGCGATCGCTCCCCAGATCCCGCGCCAGTCAGCGGCCACGGAATCGATCGACGTGTGGTAGTGCGCCGGCGCCGCGAACGGATGCGGCCCGGCATAGAGCGGTGACAGCACGCCCGAATGACTCGCGGCCGCCGAGAAGATGTCGGGATGCTCGAGCGCGATGGTGACGGCTCCGAACCCGCCCATGCTCAGGCCCGCGATGCCGCGATGCCGGCGGTCCGCGAGCGTGCGATACGTCGAATCGACGTGACGGACCAGGTCGCGCGCGATGTAATCCTCGTAGCGGGCCCGGACGACGCACAGCGCCGGCGCCGCGCGATTCAGCAGCGTGTCGGCGAGGCACGCGGCGTACGGCTCGGGCGCCTCCTCCCAGTTGGTGTACCAGCCGTCGTCGCCGTCCGGCATCACGAGGATCATCTCGGCGCCGCCGCCCGCGGTCAGCGAGTCGGCCACGACGTCGATGCTCGCGAGCGACACCCAGTCGGATTCGTTCCCGGTCAGGCCGTGGAGGTAATAGGCCACCGGGTAGCGGCGCCCGGGCGCGGTCGCGTACGAGGGCGGCAGGTAGATCACGTAGTGCTTCTCCACACCCAGCGCGGGCGCGAAGAACCGCTCCACGCGCACGGTGCCGCGGGGCGGGGCGAGCAAGAGGGCGGCGCCGGCAAGCGCCGCGCAGGACCGAGCGAGCACGGGGAGCCTCCGTTTAAAACGCCGACGGGCCGCCCAGCGGGGCAGCCCGTGAACAGCGACCCCGGCGCTCACGCGCCGGGCTATTTCTTGTTGACCACCATCTTCAGCTGCTTACCGGCGCGAAACGCGGGAGCGATCGATGCCTTGATCTGAATCACACCGCCCGTCTTGGGATTGCGACCCATGCGCGCCGCGCGCTTGCGGGCTTCGAAGTTGCCGAAGCCGGTGATCTGCACCTTGGCGCCCTTCTTGAGCTCGCCGGCGATGATCCCCTTGTCGTCGAACAGAGCTTCGATCGTCCGGCCGGCGTCGGCCTTCGACATCTTGGTGCGCATGGCCAGTGCCGCG
>DATNOR010000152.1:0-9326 GCA_035601235.1 Gemmatimonadales bacterium | reverse complement strand
GAGCAGGCCGGGTTCCCGCGCCCGACGGGTTACTCCCGCGGTCCCACCGACTTCGTCCGCATGTGCGAGCAGGAGGAGCTGGACCTGGTGTTCAACGCCACGCCGTGGGAGTGGCACGTCCCGATCTGCCTCGCGGCGATGCGCAACGGCAAGCACTCCGCCACCGAGGTGCCGGCCGCCTACACCCTGGACGATTGCTGGGCTCTGGTCGAGCACGCCGAGAAGTACGGCAAGCACTGCGTCATGATGGAAAACTGCAACTACGGCCGCATGGAGATGATGGTGTTCAACATGGTCCGCCAGGGCCTGTTGGGCGAGATCCTGCACGCCGAGGGCGGGTACCTGCACGACTTGCGGTCCGTGAAATTCAGCCCCGAAGGCGAAGGGCTGTGGCGCCGCGCGCATGCGATGAAACGCAACGGCAATCTCTACCCGACGCACGGGCTCGGTCCGGTCGCCAACTGCATGGACGTGAACCGGGGTGACCGGTTTGCAACCCTGGTCTCGATGAGCAGCCCCTCCCGCGGGCTCCAGCTGTATGCCCGCGAGCACTTTGCCGATGGCTCCCCCCAGCGGCAGGAGCAGTATGTCCTGGGCGATGTCAACTGGAGCTTGATCCGGACGGCAAACGGGCGCACGATCTGCGTGGGCCACGATACCAACCTGCCGCGCCCGTACAGCAGAGTGCACGTGGTCCAGGGCACCCGCGGTCTGTTCCAGGGCTACCCGGACCGCGTCTACATCGAAGGGCGGAGCAAGTCGGACGACTGGGAGCCGGCGGAGGCCTACCTCGCGGAGTTCGATCACCCGCTGTGGAAGCAAATGGAAGAGAAGAGCCGGGGCGCCGGGCACGGCGGTATGGACTACCTCGAGGACTATCGGCTCATCAAGTGCCTGCGCGAAGGACTTCCCACCGACATGAACGTGTACGACGCGGTGGCCATAAGCGCCGTCACGCCGCTGTCCGAATGGTCGGTGGCGAACGGCAGCCGCCCGGCGGAGTTCCCCGACTTCACGCGCGGTCGCTGGAAGACGTGGCCGCGGCTGGGGATCGTCACGGCTTGACCGACCGGGAGGGGCCACGCGCGCTGGTGACGGGTGGAGCGGGGTTCATCGGCTCCCATCTTGTCGACCGCCTGCTTTTAGACGGCTACGCCGTCTGCGTGGTGGACGATCTGTCCTCGGGATCGGCGAGCAACCTGCCGGCGGGGGCTCGGTTCGAGCGAGCCGATATCTGCGATGTGGACGCGTTGCGGCAGATCGTCGCCGGCTTCAGACCGGAGGTGGTGTTCCACGCGGCGGCGCAGACCGACGTGCGCCGCTCGATTCGGGAGCCGGACTTCGATGCGCGGGTGAACGTGCTGGGCGCCCTGAACGTGCTGCGTGCGGCCGTAGCGGCGGGCGCGCGACGCATCGTGTACGCGTCGTCGGCCGCCGTGTACGGCGACCCGGAGCGGCTGCCCGTCTCCGAACGCGACGCGACGCGTCCGATTTCCGAGTACGGTGCGAGCAAGCTCGCGTTCGAGCACTATCTCAGTGCCCACGGGGCCCGTGGGCTGATCGAGTACGCGGCGCTGCGATACGCCAACGTGTACGGACCGCGCCAGCGTGGCGACGGGGAGGCTGGTGTCGTGGCGATCTTCACGCAACGCATGCTCGGCGGTGAGCCCGTGACGATCTTCGGCGACGGCACGAAGACACGCGACTACGTCTACGTCGGCGACGTCGTGGAGGCGACGCTGCGGGCGGCGGCGGGACCCTCCGGGGTCGTCGCCAACGTCGCGTGGGGGCGGGAGGTGTCGGATCTCGAGCTGTTCCGGGAGGTGGCGGCCGCCACGGGATACACGAGGGGACCGACCCACGCCGGGGACCGGCGGGGCGACATCGCGCGGATCTGTCTCGACGCCGCGGCGGCGCGGCGCATCTGGGACTGGCGTGCGTCGGTGCCGCTCGGCGAAGGAGTGCCACGGGTGGTCGAGTACGCGAGGACCAAGCGGGCGTCGAGCCGGTCGTGACGCCGGCGCTCGTCATCCTCGCGGCCGGCGTCGGCCGCCGCTACGGCGGACCCAAGCAGATCGAGCCGGTCGGGCCAGCCGGCGCCACGCTGCTCGATTACAGCATCTACGACGCGCGGCGCGCGGGCTTTGGGACGGTCGTCGTGGTCACCCGGCCCGAGCTCGCGACGGCGTTCGACCGGATCGACGCGACGTTTGCAATCCAGCGGCTCGACGACATCCCCGCCGGCCTGACCATGCCGGCGGCGCGCACCAAGCCGTGGGGCACGGGCCATGCGGTGCTGGCGGCGGCGCCCGCGGTGAGGGGTCCCTTCGCCGTGGTGAATGCGGACGATTTCTACGGCCGCGATGGGTTCACGCGGGCGGCGGAGTTCCTCGACGCTGGGCATGGAGGCGAAGCTCCCGAGCGCTTCGCCATCATCGCGTACCCGCTGCGCGACACGCTGAGCGCCGCCGGCGGCGTGAACCGCGCGGTGTGCCGTGCCGATGGGGACGGGTGGCTCGAAACCGTGGAGGAGGTCGTGGACATCCGACGCCTGGAAGACGGCACGTACCAAGGGGCCGATGCTCACGGCCGGCCGGTGCGGCTGTCGGGCGACGCGCTCGTTTCGATGAACCTGTGGGCCTTCACCCCGGCGGTGTTCACCGTGTTGCGGCGCGGGTTCGCTGAATTTCTGCGCCAGCCCGGTGCGGAGCAGGGCGAGTTCCTGATCTCACACGCGATCCGGGACGCCGTGCGCCGGGGCGAGGCGCGGGTGCGGCTGCTGGGCACGCGCGCCCGCTGGCTGGGCGTGACGTACCCGGACGACCGGCCGCGCGTCGCGGCGGCATTGCGGCAGCTGGTGGCCGCGGGCGAGTACCCGGAGCGGCTCTGGGGGTAGGGTGCGCCCGTTCTCCCTCTCCTTCTGCTCATTCTCCCTCATCGACCGCCGCCGGCGCTGTCATCCTGAGCGAGCGAGCGCGCACGCGCGCGAGCGAAGGACCTGCTTGAGCACGCTCCTTCGCCGCCGGACGTTCCCGCCCTGGACGCTCAAGGGATCCTTCGCCCCTGGGCGAGCGCAAGCAGGTCCTTCGCGCCTGCGGCGCTCAGGATGACACGCGCGCTGGCTCTGGGAGAAAATGAAGAGAGAGACCACGCTCCGGGGCACTTCCCAGGTTCACCATCCCTCTTTTTCCCAGCGAAACGCCCGGCGCTGTCATCCTGAGCGAGCGCGCGCACACGCGCGCGAGCGAAGGACCTGCTTGAGCACGCTCCTTCGCCTCCGGACGTTCCCGCCCTGGACGCTCAAGGGATCCTTCGCCCCTGGGCGAGCGCAAGCAGGTCCTTCGCGCCTGCGGCGCTCAGGATGACACGCGCGCTGGCTCTGGAAAAGATGGACGAGCGGGACCACCCTCAGGCACGCGCGCGAGCGAAGGTCCGGGCTTGACGCCACGCCTTGGAGACTGCATCAAGGGCCATGAGACTCGACACCCTCGACTGGATCGTGCTGGCGCTGTACGGCGTCGTGTGCGTGGCCATTGGCTTGGCAGTGGCGCGCCGCGCCGGTCAGGGCCGTCAGGAGTTCTTCCTCTCCGGGCGCCGGCTGTCGTGGTGGCTGCTCGGCGTGTCGCTCGTGGCCACGACGTTTTCGACCGATACGCCGAACCTCGTCACCGATCTGGTGCGCACCGGCGGCGTGAGCCAGAACTGGGTGTGGTGGGCCTTCGCGGTCACGGGGATGTGCACGGTGTTCTTCTACGCCAAGCTGTGGCGGCGCTCCGCGGCCCTCACCGACATCGCGTTCTACGAGGTGCGCTACTCCGGGAAACCGGCCGCCTTCCTGCGCGGGTTCCGCGCGATCTACCTCGGCGTGTTCTTCAACGTGATGATCATGGCCTCGGTCAATCTCTCCGCGACCAAGATCGCCGGCGTGATGCTCGGCTGGGATCGCCACACGGCCGTCCTGATCGGCGGCGCCGTCACTGTGCTGTACGCGGCGAGCTCGGGGCTGTCGGGAGTCGTGTTGACCGATTTCGTCCAGTTCGCGATCGCGATGGTAGGGTCCGTGATGGCCGCCGTCGTGGCGCTCGGCCTCCCGCAGGTCGGCGGCCTGTCGAGGCTGTTCGCCCATCCCGCGGTGGCCGGGCACCTGTCGCTCTTGCCGGACTTCTCCGATTGGAGCACTGCGGCCGCCGTGCTCGTCGTGCCGCTCGCGGTACAGTGGTGGAGCACGTGGTATCCCGGCGCCGAGCCGGGAGGCGGAGGCTACGTGGCGCAGCGCATGCTCGCCGCGCCCACCGAGCGCGACGCCATGCGCACGACGCTGCTGTTCAACGTGCTGCATTACGCCGTACGGCCCTGGCCGTGGATCATCGTGGCGCTCGCGTCGCTCATCGTGTATCCCGACCTCGCCTCCATCGCCGCGCGGTTCCCCCACATCGACCGGGCGATCGTACGGAACGACCTGGCCTACTCCGCGATGCTCGTGTATCTCCCCCACGGCCTGATCGGCCTGATGATCGCTTCGCTCGCGGCGGCGTACATGTCCACCATCAGCACGCACCTCAACTGGGGTGCGTCGTACGTGGTCGAAGACTGCTACCGCCGTTTCGTGGCGCCCGACAAAGACGAGCGCCACTACGTGTGGGTGGGGCGCGCCGTCACCGTCGGGCTGATCGTGCTGGCGTCGGCCCTCTCGCTCTGGCTGCAGAATTCCTATCAGGCGTTCCAGATCCTGCTCCAGATCGGGGCCGGGACCGGGTCGATCTTCCTGCTGCGCTGGTTCTGGTGGCGGATCAACGCGTGGAGCGAGATCGCCGGCATGGCGATCTCGTTCGTGGTCGCCGTCTACTTCCAGTTCGTGCACCGGGCGCTCGGGCTCGCGCCGCTCGCCCCGACGGTCCAGCTCGTGATCGGGATCGCCATCACCACCGTCGGGTGGCTAGCCGTGACCTTCGCGACGCCGCCCACCGACCGCGCCACCCTTCAGACGTTCTACGACCGCATTCGGCCCATGGGCCCGGGCTGGGACGGCGCGGTGACGACCCGGCCCGCGAACCCTGGGGAAAGCGTGACCGCCGCCTTCCTGTGCTGGTTCCTGGGCTGCGCCATCATCTACGCGGCGCTGTTCGGCACGGGATACCTGTTGTACGGGAAGCCGCTGCCCGGGATCGTGTGCCTGGCGGCGGCCGGCGCGGCGGCGTGGGGGTTGTTCCGCGCACTGCCGAGGGTGGGGTTCGAATAATGCGTCGCGGGAGGGCGCGGCAGGCCGCGTAAGCTTGGGGGTCGGGACGCCCCTGTCCCGTTATAGGGGCATGCACTCCGACGACGAGCGTCGCTATCTCCTGTTGGACCGCTATCTGGCCGGCGAGGCGTCGGCCGGAGACGCGCAGGCCGTACGCGACTGGCTTGCGGCTGATCCCGAGCATGCCCGTCTCCTGGACGATCTACGGCTCATCAGGCGCGTCGCAGCCGGGCGGGTGCCCGAGAGCAGCACCGATGCGACGTGGGCGAAGGCGGTCAAGGCCTTGGGGGTCGCCCCGCGGCCGCGCCCGGTGTGGCGACTGCTCGTGCCGGCGCTCGCCGCCGCGGCCGTCGTCATCGCGCTGATCGGCGGAAGCGGCCTGCTGCGGCGCACGCCGCAGTGGCGCGAGTACGCCACCACCGCCGGGCAGCGCCTGGTCATGCGTCTGGGCGACGGCACGCAGGTCACCCTCGCGCCCCAGAGTCGCCTGCGCTACGTGGCCGACTACGGCACAGCGCGCCGAGAGCTGTATCTCGACGGCGAAGCCTATTTCCAGGTCGCACCCGACTCACAGCGTCCGCTCCGCGTCCACACTACCCAGAGCGTCACCGAAGATCTGGGGACCGCGTTTGTGGTCCGGGCGTATGATCAAAGCGCGACCGAAGTGGTCGTGGCCGAAGGACGCGTGGCGCTCTCGCGGGCCGATACGACCGCGGCTTCCCACGCGCCCGCGCTGGTGCTCGAGGCCCGGGACCTCGGAACGCTCGATCCGAGCGGCGTCACCGCGGTGCGACGCGGCGTCGATGTCGGACGCTACCTCGCGTGGACCAGGGGCGTGCTCGCGTTCGACGGCACACCGCTCGGCGACGTGGTGCTCACGCTGGGGCGGTGGTACAACGTCGAGATCCGGCTGGCCGACAGCGCCCTCGCTGCGCGCCGGCTCACGGCGACTTTCCAGAACGAATCGATCGATCTGGTGCTTCAACGGATTGCATTGACCGTCGGCCTGCGTGTCGAGCGCGCTGACGGATCCGTCATCTTGCTCCGGAACGGTAGGTGACCATGATGCTCATGTACCGCATTGCGTCGTCTGCTCTCGTGCTCACGTTGGCAATGGCGGTGTTCCCGCACGGCGCTACTGCGCAATACGCGGGCGACCCGACCGAAAACCGGGCCCCGCGATTCCTCCTGGCCATGGCCGAGCGCTCCCAGCCCGTCCCGGTCGACCTCAAGCGATCGGCGTTCTTACGCCGGCCGCTGTCGCTCGCGTTCAACGGCGCCACGCTCAAGCAGGCGCTGGCGGAGATCTCCCGGCAAGCGGGACTGAGCTTGGTCTATGCCGACGACGTCTTGCCGGCGGGCATGCTCGTGAACCTGCGGGCGGAACGCATCACGGTGGCCGCGGCGCTGACGGATGTGCTGCTCGGCGCGGGCGTGGACATCGTGTTCACGCCGGAGGGACGGGCCACATTGGTGAAGCGGCCGGAGGGGGAGCCCGCCCTGCAGCTGGGCACGATCACGGGAACGGTGACAGCCGCGGGAACCGGCGCTCCCCTGTCGCGTGCTATCGTCAGCGTCGTCGGCACCCGGCTCAGCGCCGACGCCGATGCCACCGGTCACTATACGTTGAGCGGCGTGCCGGTGGGGACGCAGCGAGTGCGGGCCCGCACGCTGGGCTATGCTGCGGTCGACACCAGCGTGGTCGTCGCGGAGGGGCAGGAGACCGTGCTCGACCTGCAGCTCAAGGCGCAGGCTATCGAGCTGGAGGCGGTCGTGTCCGTGGGCTATGGGGAAAAGAAACGGGAGAATCTCACCGGAGCGGTTGCTTCTGTTGGTTCCGAAGTACTGGAAGGTCGCCCGCCTACGAATGCGATCGCGGCCCTGCAGGGAGAGATTCCCGGCCTGCTCGTGCAGCGCGGTTCGGGACAACCAGGCGTCGAAGGATTCAGTCTCAACCTCCGGGGCGCTTCATCAGTTCCTAGAGACTCGACCCGGTTGTTCGCTGCCAACGGTGGCAATTCGCCGTTGGTGCTGATCGATGGTATCCCGGGCAACCTCGATCTCTTGAACCCCGCCGACATCCAATCGATCGACGTCTTGAAGGATGCCGCGGCGTCGATTTACGGCGCCCGCGCCGCGAATGGCGTCTTTCTCGTGACCACGAAGAAAGGAAAGCGCGGGGCGCCCACAGTGACGTACAGCTCGAATGTCGCGACCACCCATTTGGCAGGGATGATGGATACGCCCAATAACTACCAGATGGCGATCATGGATAACGAGGCGAACATCCACGCGGGTGCGGCGCCGATGTATACGCCCGACCTGCTGGCACGCGTGAAAGCGGGCGACCCCAATCCCATCCCCCATCCCCTGTACGCCAGCTCGGGGTGGATGCTCTTCTTCACGTCGACCGACTGGCGACGCGCCGTATTCGAAAACGGCTTTGAACACAAGCAGACCCTCACCGTGTCGGGAGGAGGCCCGAATTCGGCCTACTACCTCTCGGGGACCTATGCGGACCAGCAAGGGGTGATTCGATATGGGGACGACGGGAACAAACGCTACAACCTCCGGCTGAACTATGACTATGACGTTTCCAAGCGGATCCGCTTGGAATCCAAACTCGCCCTGGAGAACCAGGACCGCTCGGATATCGGAGGCGTCACCTCCAAAGGCGTGATGGTTGAAACGATTTTTGGGATGCCCAATCATCCCATCTACACGAAGAGCGGTCAACATTTCTTCGCGCAAGGTGGCTGGGGGAACGCCGTCGCCCAAGCCGAGGAAGCGGCGACGGCGCGCTTCAATACCAAGAGTGTCAGCACGAATTTCAAGGCGATCGTCGACGTGGTGGAGGGCCTGAAGCTCAATCTCCAGGCCGGCATCGATTACCGCTCGGTGAACAACAAGGACATCGGTAAGTCGTTTCCGTTATACCGGTGGGATGACAGTAGCATCGCCTACTACTCAATCGCGAATCCGGATCAGAACTGGGTGGACCGGCTCGATTCGACGACCGTACATCGGAACTACGTCGGGTATGCACAGTTCAGCAGAACGTTTGGCGAGCGGCATGTACTCGAACTCATGGCAGGCGTGTCGCACGAAGACTACGACATGGACACGCTCCGGGCCGGGAGATCCGACTTTACAAGCCAGGACGTGTGGGGACTCAATCTTGGCTCGACCGGCAACATGTGGACTGGCGGCGGCGGCCAGCAGTGGGCGCTCCGGTCGCTCTTCTCTCGCGTGAGTTACGGCTTCAGCAACAAGTACCTGCTCGATGCCACGTTCCGCTACGATGGGAGCTCCCGCTTCGCTCCCGACAGGCGGTGGGCATTCTTCCCGGGCGTGGCGCTCGCGTGGCGGATTTCCGAAGAGCCGTTTGCGCGGCGCCGCCTCGCAGTATTCGATGATCTGAAGCTGCGCGCCTCGTACGGTGAAACCGGCAATCAGGAAGGCATCAACCTGTACGACTACCTGCAGCTGATCACGATCGGCCGAGGCTATCCCTATCCGTTCGGGGCTGGCGGGCAGGATCAATCGGCGTTCCTCTCAGGAATGGTGTCGAAGAGCAGGACGTGGGAGACCATCGCCACGAGGAACGTGGGTGTGGATGCGATCATGTTCTCGTCCAAGCTCGACGTGACGTTGGATTATTTCATCAAGCGAAACAAGGACATGCTCATTCCGGTCGCCTATCCCAGCCTGCTGGGTGCGGTGCCCCCATACTCGAACGCCGGTCAGCTGAAGACCTGGGGGTTCGAGACGTCACTGGGATGGAAAGGGCACGCCGGTGGAATTGAATACTCCGCCCGGGTGCTGCTCAGCGATGCCAAGAACAAGGTCGTGAATTATGGCGGACAGGACACGTATGTGCTGGGCCTCAACTACGTCCGTCAGGGCTACCCCGTCAATACGTATTTCGGCTACGTGTTCGACGGGGTGATCCGCACACAGGCCGAGCTCGATGCCTATAAGCTGCTGCAAGGCGTGCCGTCGGACATCGGCATCGGCGATGCGAAATACAAAGACCTCAATGGCGATGGCAAGATCAGCCTGTACGGCGATACGCCGGGTCAGGATG
>DATNOR010000151.1:0-10774 GCA_035601235.1 Gemmatimonadales bacterium | reverse complement strand
AGGGGGTGAGGACACAAAGGGGAGCGGGACAGGGGGTGAGGACAACGGGCGGCACGGGGCAGGGGGTGAGGACCGGGACGAGGATCTTCTACATCAGCATCGGCCAGGGAAGCACCGACCGCGAAGCCCTCGTCGAAGCGCGCGCCGCCACCCGAGAAGCAGCGCGGCTGGGACTGCGACGGCTCGAGGTGGACCACCGCAAATGGTGGCACGCCTACTATCCCGAAAGCTTCCTCACCGTCCCCGACGCCCGCCTCGAGGCCTACTACTGGATCCAGGTCTACAAGCTCGGCTCCGCCATGCGGGCGGACGGGCCCATTCTCGACTTGAACGGCCCCTGGTTCAACGCCACGCCCTGGCCCGGCATCTGGTGGAACCTGAACATCCAGCTCACCTACTCGCCGCTGTTCCGCGCCAATCGGCTCGACCTGGCGGAGTCGTTGTTCCGCAACTTGGACGGGCACCGGCAAGCGCTCATCGACAACGTCCCCGAGCGGCTGCGCGGCGACGCCGCGGCGATCGGGCGCAGCTCGGGCCCCGATCTCGTGCGGCCGGTCGATCTCGCGACGGCGCAGAGCGACGCGGCGCACGAAATGGGCGACCTGCCGTGGACCCTGTACTACTACTGGCTCTACTACCGCTACCAGATGGACGATCGCGTCCTGCGGGAGCGTGTCTATCCGCTGCTCAAGCGCGCCATCGGGAACTATCTCGCCTACCTCGAGCGTGGGGACGACGGACGCTGGCACCTGCCGCCCACGGAGTCGCCGGAGCTGGCCACGGTGCCCGATGCGAACTACGATCTCGCGCTGCTCACTTGGGGCCTCGAGACGCTGATCGCGAGCGCGGAGCGGTTGCAGCTCGAGGATCCCCTGCTGCCGCGCTGGCGTGACGTGCTCGCCAACCTCACCTTGTTCCCGACCGATTCGTCCGGCCTCATGGTGGGCCGCGGCAGGCCCTGGAAGGAATCGCACCGTCACTACTCGCACCTGTTGGGGATCTATCCGCTGCACCTCATCACGCCCGATCGCCCCGACGCGCGCTCCCTCATCGAGGCCTCGCTGCGCACCTGGGAGCGGGACGCGGCGCTGTTTCGTGGCTACTCGTTCACCGGGGGTGCGTCGATGCACGCGCTGCTCGGCCAGGGTGATACCGCGCTCGCTCGACTCAACTCGTATCTCGACGCGCCGCGCTACATGCAGCCGAACACGTTCTACGCCGAGGCCGGCCCCGTCATCGAGACGCCGCTCTCGGCGGCAACGTCGATCCAGGATATGTTGGTGCAGGATTGGGGTGGGGCGTTACGCGTCTTCCCTGCGGTGCCGGCTGCCTGGACTGACGCGGCGTTCGATCGGCTACGCGCGGACGGCGCGTTTCTCGTGAGCGCGGTGCGGCACGACGGCCGCACCGCGTGGGTGCGGATCGAGAGCCTCGCGGGGACGCCGTGCCGGGTCGTCGTGCCCGACTGGGATTCGGTCGTCGTGCGCGCACACACGGGTCCCGCTCCGAACGTGACGAAGGGGACTGCCGGGAACTACGTGATCGAGTTGCACAGGGGGGCGTCGGTGGTGCTCGCTCCCGATGCGACGACGCCGCTACTCGAATTGAGTCCCGTGATGCGACCAGCGTCCGCTCGCAATCCGTTTCCCATCCTGAAGCAGTGATCCTCCTCACCCCACCTGCGGCGCGGCGTACACCGGTGCGGCCACGAGCGCGATGGCGCCGCGCAGCCGGGGCATGTGCCCGGCCGGCTCGGGGATCACGGGAGTCTCGGCAGCCCGAGGGGTCAGCGCCCGTCTCGCGACCTCGGCCCGGATGGCGGGCTCGACCAGATCCCAGGCGCCGGTGATCTCCCCGCCGACGACGATCTGCGCGGGGTTGAGCGCCTGGACGATCATCGAGACCCCGATCCCCAGGTAGCGACCCGTGTCCGCCACCGCGGCGCGGGCTCGCTCATCGCCCTCGCCCGCGCGACGCACGACATCGTCGACCGTGACGCCGCTCTGCTGCAGCAGCTCGCGGGCGATCGCCGGTGACAGCTCGTGCCCGAGGTAGCGGGCCACCGTGGCGAGGTTCGAGGTATAGGCTTCGAGACACCCCTGCGATCCGCACAGGCAGATCGGGCCCTCGGCGCGGATGGGGATGTGCCCGAACTCGCCCGCGGTATGGGCGTGGCCACGGACCACTTCGCCGTTCACGACCACGCCTGTGCCCACGCCGTCCGACACCGATAGATAGACGAAGTCGCGGATTCCGTTCGCTCGCTCGCTTAGCCAGATGTGCGCCAGCGCGCAGGCCGCCGGGGCGTTCTCCACGTGCACCGCCAGGCCGGTCCGCGCCGCCAGGCCGGCGCGGACCTGCACGTCACGCCAGCCGAGCTGCGGGGCGTTGAGCACGCGCCCGCTCGCCCGGTCGACCATGCCGGGGATCACCATCCCGATGCCCTGGCACCGTCCTCGGGCGGCATGGGTCCGCAGCAGGCGGCGCACGCGGACCGCCAGCTCGTCGAGCAGCTCCTCGGGGCCGAAGCGGGTGGCGAAGCGCTCCAGGGCGATCTGCCTGCCGCCCAGGTCCGCGAGCAACACATCGGTGCGGCTGAAACGCAGGTCGATTGCCACGACCAGCCGATCACGCGTTTCGACGTGCAGCATTTTCGGCCGGCGGCCGCGTGGCAGCTCGACCAGGGCGCCCTCGTACAGGACGCCTTCCTCCAGCAGCTCGTTGACCAGGGTCGTCACGACGCCGCGTCCCAGGGTCATGCGCCGAGCGAGGTCGGCGCGCGAGACGGGCTGATGCTCGCGCACCAGGTTCAAGAGGATTTGCCGGTTGATCTGGCGGGAAGTGGAGCGCGTGGCGCGGCGGAAGTCGCGGGTGTCGATCTTTCTCACGGCGGCGCGACTCCGGCTCACAGTGGGGAGGCAGGCGCCTGTCTGGCGCGACCCTTGCGCACGCATCGCGAGTGCCGCCGGGTTCTCTCGTGTACCGGGGGCCGACATCCCAGAGCGTTTTGCGTCGTCGTCCCGTCGGGTCGGGGCGATTTAGTTCGATAAACGAACAAGATACGCGGGCCGGGTCTCGGGAGCCGTCAGGAGCTGCCGGTGGTGAATTTCCTGCGTCGGTATCAGCGATTCTGCTCCAACGCTGTTGCGCACACGCAGCGTCTGTTGCTCCCGGGCTTCGCCGCCCTCCCCGCACTGCCGAGCCCCCTTCTGGAGCCCTGCCTATGAGATCGACGAGTGTCTGCCTCGTTGGTTGCGTTGCCATGCTCGCCGCGGCGGGAGCCCAAGCGCAGGCCCCCACGGGCCAGGTCCAGGGGACCGTGCGGGGCGAGACGGGGGCGCCGCTGGAAGGGGTCAGCGTAGTGGCGGTCGGGACTCACTTGGGTGCGGTCACCCGACCGGACGGACGCTACGTGATTACGCGAGTGGCTGCGGGGACCTACCAACTCCGCGCGACGCGGATCGGGTATACGTCGCGGGAGCAGTTGATCACGCTCGTCGCGGGAGAAGAGGCGAGCGCCGACTTCACGTTGCCGAGTGCGGCGATCGCGCTGGACCAGGTGGTGGTGGTGGGCTACGGCACCGAGCTCCGGAAGGACCTCACGGGCTCGGTCGGTTCGGTCTCGAGCGAGGATGTCGCGAACATCTCCGTGGCCCGGATCGATCAGGCGATCCCGGGCCTGGTGTCCGGCGTCCAGGTCCAGACGACGAACGCGCAGCCGGGCGCCGTGATGCGGTTGCGCGTGCGCGGGACCGGCTCGCTGCAGGCGAGCAGCGATCCGCTGATCGTCGTCGACGGCGTCATCGGCGCGGACTTGAACGCGATCAGCCCGAGCGACATCGAGTCCGTCGATGTCCTGAAGGACGCGTCGGCGACCGCGATCTACGGTACGCGCGGGGCGAACGGGGTGATCCTGGTGACGACCAAGCGAGGCCGGCCGGGGCAGATCACCTTCGACTACACCGGATATAGCGGCATGCAGGACGTGAGCAAGCACATCCCGCTCCTGAGCGGCCCCGAGTTCGCACGGCTGTACATGCTCAATCCGAACCACGACAAGAGCGTGACGTTCACACATCCCGAGTCTCTCGCGACGACCGACTGGCAAGACGTCGTCTATCAGGCGGCGCCAGTCCAGAGTCACGATCTCCGCATCTCTGGAACCGCGGGGGCCACGAGCCTGATGCTCTCGGCCACCTGGTTCGATCAGGACGGCGTCGTGCGGGGCTCGAACTTCGGCCGCGGGTCGCTGCGCGTCAACCTCGACCAGGGTCTCGGCGAGCGAGTCCGCGTGGGCACGCGCGTCAGTTACAGTCGCTCCGTGGGCAACCAGATCCGGGTCAACACGGGCTACGGCTCGGCCGGCGGCCCCGTGACGATGATGGCGCTGCGCTTCGCGCCGACCATCCCGGTGTACGACACGAGCGGCAAGTTCAGCGGCCCGCTGCTCGCGGGCCAGGTCATGGACAATCCGCTGGCGATCGTCGATCTCCGGAGTGACAAGAGCACCACGGATTATTTCATCGGCAATGCCTTCGCCGAATACGACCTGGTGCCGGGACTCACGTTGCGTTCGAGCCTCGCGTACACCTCGCGCAGCTTCCTGGAGCAGCAATACACGTCCCGGCAGCTCCAAGCGTCGTTGAACCTCGGACAGGCCAACCTCGACAACACCAAGGGAAGCACCTGGCTGTCCGAGAACACGATCACGCTGCGACGCACGCTCGCCGGCAAGCACGACTTCACGGTGCTGGGTGGATTCACGGCTCAGGAGACGCGCAGCGTATCGAACGGGGAGCAGGGGGTCGGCTTCACGAGCGATGAGCTCGGCTATGCGCGCATCAACGCGGCAGATCGAGTGACTGGGACGTCGAGCCTCTCGCGGTCCCGGCTCGCCTCGTTCCTCGCTCGCGTGAACTACGGATTCGCCGGCAAGTACCTCGTGACGGGGACGATTCGCAGCGACGGCTCTTCCAAGTTCGCGGTCAACAACAAGTGGGCGACATTCCCATCGGTGGCGGTGGCATGGCGGGTGAGCGACGAGCCGTTCTTCCGCCGGCTGGCGCCCGCGGTGAGCGAGCTGAAGCTGCGCTTGAGCGCCGGTCGCACCGGGAACGAGGCGATCCCCGCGTATCAGTCCCTGGCGGCGTGGAGCGTCGGTTCGCCCTACGCGATCGGCCTGACGACGTTCAACAACGGCGCCACCCTCGACCGGATCACGAACCCCAACCTGCGGTGGGAGAGCACCAACGAGTACGATGCCGGCCTCGATCTCGGCCTGCTCGAAAACCGGGTCAGCGTCATCGTGGACGCCTACCACAAGACCACGAGCGACCTGCTGTATGCGAAACAGGTGCCGTACTTCACGGGCTTCGACAGCTACCTTGCCAACATCGGGAAGGTGCAGAATCGGGGGCTGGAGCTGGCCATCGATACGCGTCACACCGTCGGCCCCGTCCAGCTGCGTCTGGGCGGCAACCTGTCGCTCAACCGCAGCAAGGTGCTCGATCTCGGCGCGGACCGGGAGTTTTTCCTGGCCGGCGCGAACAGCTCGTTGCCGAATATCCGGGACGGGGCGATCGTGCGCGTCGGGGAGCCGTTGGGGAACTTCTACGGCTACGTGTGGGATGGGATCTTCCAGGACTCGGTCGAGGCCGCCCACAGCGGCCAGCCCGGAGCCAGGCCTGGCGCCGAGAAGTTCAGGGACCTGAATGGCGACGGCATCGTCAACTCTGCCGACCGAACGATCCTCGGGAACGCCCAGCCGCGGTACCTGTTCGGCCTGACCGGCGTCATCGGCTACAAGAGCCTCTCCGTCAGTTACATCGTGCGTGGCGTCCTGGACTTCCAGGTCGTGAATCTGAATCGCCTTGGCATGGAGACTCCCGGCGGCTCGACCAACATGCTCCGCTCGGTGCTCGATTACTGGACTCCCACCAACCACACGAACGCGATGACCGGCCTGGGCATCGGGCCGGACAACAGCCGCATGTCGTCGCGCTGGATCGAAGACGGCTCGTTTGTGCGACTGCAGAACGTGACGGTCGATTGGGCGGTACCGCCCGAGCTCACCCGCCGCGTCGGAGCGCGCCAGCTCCGGCTCTACGTGAGCGGCCAGAACCTCTTCACCGCCACCAGATACTCCTGGTACGACCCCGAGGTCAGCTCGCGCGGCACCGGCGATCGCGACCTGGGCTGGGACGACTCGAGCTATCCGGGCACGCGCACCGTCACCTTCGGCATGAACGTCGGCTTTTAGGAGGCACCCCATGAGACGCAACCCCCTCCTGCCGCTGGTGGCCGCGCTCACGCTCGCCGGTTGCAACGCCTGGCTCACGGAGGCGCCCGAGGATTTCTTCACGCCCAACGACTTTCCCTCCACCGAGCCGGACCTGAAAATCGCGCTCGCGGGGATCGACGACTGGTACACCGGCGGCTCGAACCAGCCGTACTTCATCCGCGGCTGGCCGATCCTCACCGAAGTGCCGTCCGACCAAACGATCACCACCCAGACCAGCGGCTCTCGCTACGAGCAGGACAGCTACACGCTCGCTCCCTCGAACGAATGGCTGTGGCGTGTATGGCAGCAGATCTACGGCGCGATCAACCAGGCGAACGTCGTCATCGAGCGGATGCCCCGGTTGACGACCCTGCCGCAGGACGTGCAGGACCGCTACTTCGGCGCCTTCAAGTTTCATCGCGCATTCAACCACTTCAACGCCGTGCGGGTGTGGGGCAGTGTTCCCCTCATGATGCGGCCGACGAAGGAGTTCGCCTCGGCGAGCGCCATCACGCGCGCGCCGATGGCGGAGATCTACGACTCCATCGCGCGAGACCTCGAAGACGCCGCCACGCTGCTCCCCGTCCGCTGGCCCGACTCCGCCACGCCGGACGACGGCCGGCCTACACGCGGGGCAGCGAACGCGCTCCTGGCGGACGTCTACATGAACATGTCGGGGGCACTCGTCCAGGAGAACCATTGGGCCGATGCCGCCCGGGCCGCCAAGGCCGTCATGGACAGCAAGGTGTACAGCCTGGTGCCGAACTTCGCGGACCTGTGGCTCATCAAGAACAAGAACGGCCCCGAGCACATCTACTCGATCCAGTTCTCGGGCGTGAAACGCAACCTGTACACCTGCCAGTCGCGGCCGTCAGGGGTCGGCGTCGAGTCCTGCAGCAACTACTGGTTCTCGACCGCCTCGTTCATGAACAGCTTCAATGCCCTGGACGCCCGTAAGGCGGTCACGTTCCTGACCCAGGTGATCGCCGGCACCAAGACGTATCCCTATCACAAGGCCGACTCGACCGGCTTCGGCGACTTCCAGAAACGCGGGCCTGGCTTCGAGCAGCCCATGCCGTACTACGGCAAGTTCTACGATGCGGGCGGCCCCGGGGCGATCGCACTCAACAATTCGCGGACCGACCTGAACTGGCCGATCTATCGCTATGCCGAGGTGGAGCTGATGTACGCGGAGGCGGAGAACGAGGCCGTAGGGCCCGACGCATTCGCCTACGGCGCCATCAACGACGTGCGCGGTCGGGCCAAGTTGCCGGCGCTCACCGCGGGACTGAGTCAGGACCAGTTCCGCGACTCTGTGCACCAGGAGCGCAGCTGGGAGCTGGCGTTCGAGTCCAAGCGCGTGTTCGACCTGAAGCGCTGGGGGCAGTTCTACAGCACGCTGCAGGGCGACCCCGTGGCGAAGATCGGCATCAAGGACTTCATGGTGTTCATGCCGATTCCCCAGCGGGAGATCGACCTCGACCCCGCCCTGGGACAAAACCCGGGGTACTGACATTCGCGCGCCCGCGCTGGCTCTCGTCATGGGCCTGCCCGTCGCGGCGTTCGGGCAGGGCGCCCGGCTCGTCATCCACGCCGACCAGGGGCGCGACACCATCAGCCGCCACATCTACGGCCAGTTCGCCGAGCACCTGGGACGCGACATCTACGACGGCGTATGGACCAAGAGCGGGAGCGGACGCTGGCACCTGCGCGACGACGTGATCGCGGCGCTGCGCAAGATCCAGGTTCCGAACGTCCGCTGGCCGGGCGGCTGCTTCGCCGATCGCTACCACTGGCAGGACGGGATCGGCCCGCTTGAGCAGCGCCCCACCATCGTCAATACGATGTGGGGGAACGTCACGGAGGACAACAGCTTCGGGACCCATGAGTACCTGGAGCTGGTCGATCGACTCGGCGCCATGCCGTTCATCGTGGGCAACGTCGGCAGCGGCACCCCGCGCGAGATGGCCGAATGGTGGGAGTACGTGAGCTTCGATGGCACGAGCCCGATGACCACGCTGCGGAAGCAGAACGGCCACGCCACGCCCTGGAGCGTGCGCCTCTGGGGCGTGGGCAATGAAAGCTGGGGCTGCGGCGGCAACATGACGCCCGAGTACTACGCCGACGTCTATAAGCGCTTCGCCACGTTCCTGCCGGCCTACGGTCCGGCCCGTCCCTTCCGGATCGCGACCGGCCCCAACTCCGAAGACGTCCATTGGACGGACGTCGTCATGCGCGACGCGGGCCGCATGATCGACGGCCTCGACCTGCATTACTACACGGTCGTAGGCTCCTGGGCCCACAAAGGCTCGGCCACCGAGTTCACGGAGCGAGAATGGTTCACCGCCCTGCAGAAGGCGTTGCACGTGGAAGAGCTGATCACGCGGCACGCCGCGGTGATGGACCAATACGACGCCCGCAAGCGCGTGGCGCTCGTCGTGGGCGAGTGGGGCCTGTGGCACGATGTGGAGCCGGGTACCAATCCGGGCTTCCTGTACCAGCAGAACACGCTGCGCGATGCGCTCGTCGCCGCCGTGTCGCTCGACATCTTCAACCGCCACGCCGATCGGGTCCGCATGGCGAACATCGCCCAGACGATCAACGTGCTGCAGGCGATGATCCTGACCGAGGGCGACCGGATGGTCCTCACGCCCACCTATCACGTGTTCGAGCTGTACACGGTGCACCACGATGCCGTCCTGCTCCCGATGACGCTCGAGGGCACGGAGCCGCGCTACGAGCTCGAGGGGCAATCCATTCCCGCCGTGAGCGGCTCCGCGTCACGCGACAAGGAGGGCCGGATTCACATCACGCTCACGAATCTCGACCCGAACCGCGGCCGGACCGTGAGCGGGGAGATCACGGGTGCGCACGCGTCACGCGTGTCCGGGCGCGTGCTGACCGCGGCCGCGATGAACGCGCACAACACGTTCGATCAGCCCGCGGCCGTCCAGCCGGCGCCGTTCACGGGCGCGCGCGTCTCGGGCGATAAGATCACCGTGGAATTGCCACCCAAATCGGTCGTCGTATTGGAGCTGCAATGAGCCGTCCCTCGTCGCGGCGAGACTTCCTGGCCACTGCGCTCGCCGCGTCCGCGGTCCCCAGCTTGACGGCGGATGTCTGGAACGCGTGGCGGGTCGGACATCCGGACGATGCGCTCGCCGTCTCCAGCCCGAACGGCGCGGTCGCATTCCAACTACTCCCAGGCAACGAGCCCCGGCTGCGCTTTGCCATCACCTTCAGGGGTCGGCCGGTGATCGAGACCTCGCCTTTGAGCCTCGTCGTCGACGGCGCCGAGTTGGGGCAGGGGGTCGCGGTCGGCAACGTGGAGCGCTACGACGCGAACCAGCGCTACCCCTGGCGCGGCGTACACTCGCAAGCGATCAACCGGTTCAAGGGCGCGAGGATCGCCCTACGGCACACGGGGAGCGGCACCGACTACGTGCTCGACGTGCGCGCCTTCGACGACGGGATTGCGTTTCGCTCGATCGTACGGGGCTCCGGGCCCCGGGTCCCCGATGAAGCGACGACGTTCGTGGTTCCCGCTGGATCAACCGTGTGGTACCACGACCTGCGCGGGCACTACGAAGGGGTCCACGCCAAGAAGGACATCGTTCAGGCTCAGGCCGGCGAGTGGGCCGCGCCGCCCCTGACCTGCAAGCTCCCTGATGCGGCGGGATATGCCTCCATCACCGAAGCCGCCATCATCGACTACAGTGGCATGGCCCTGCAGGCCGACGGGCAACGCGGCTTCCGCTTGCGGCTCGGGCACGCGCAGCCGCCGAGCTATCCGTTCACCCTGCGCTATGGCGACGCCGAGGCCGCCCGGCTGGCGCAGCCGGCCGCGATTGTCGGAACGATCACTACGCCGTGGCGCGTGGTGATGATCGGCCCCGACCTCGACACGCTGGTGAACTGCGACATCGTGCACGACCTCGCCCCACCGCCCGATCCGCGGCTCTTCCCGCAAGGGATCGACACGCCCTGGATCAGGCCGGGACGCGCCGTCTGGAAGTACCTGGACGGCGGCGGACCGAATACGCTCGAGACCATGAAGGAGTTCTCCCGGCTCGCGGGCGAGCTGGGGTTCGAGTACAACCTGGTGGAGGGGTTCTGGCGGCAGTGGAACGAGACCGACCTGCGCGACCTGGTCGACTACTCGCGGCAGCGCGGCGTGGGGATCTGGCTGTGGCAGCACAGCAAGGAGATTCACGACCCGGCGGCTCGAGAGGCGTTCTTCGCGCACGCGCAGGACGTCGGCGCGGTCGGTGTGAAACTCGATTTCTTCGATCACGAGGCCAAGGAGGTCATGGACCTGTACCAGGCGGCGCTCGAGGGCGCGGCGCGCCACCGGCTGATGGTCGACTTCCACGGCGCCGACAAGCCGGCCGGTGAGTCGCGCACCTGGCCGAACGAGCTGAACCGCGAAGCGGTGTCGGGCATGGAGCGCAAAAGCACGCCGGCGTGGGCGACGCACGACACGACGCTGCCGTT
>DATNOR010000150.1:0-20597 GCA_035601235.1 Gemmatimonadales bacterium | reverse complement strand
GAAGCTCGAGCGCGTGCCGGCCTGACTGTACGTGCCCGTCACGCGGATCGAGATGGCCGCAAAGTCGGGATTGGCCGCGATGAACGCCGCGTCCTCGCTGGAGCTTGGCTTATGGATCTCGAACTCGAGCGCGTTGAACGTACCCGGAGGCGCGGCAACCGACACCTGCTGCGTGATGGTAGCGCTGCCGAGCGGCAGCGTCACGAGCGTGGCGCCGGTCTCGAACTCTTCGCAGTCGTCGTTTGCGGCGACCGCATCGCAGGACGCGACGTCCGAGCGCTTGAGCTCGACCTTGCGCAGCACGAGCTGCGCGCTCCGGATGATGATCGAGTCGTTGCCCGAGCATGATGACCGTGCTGTCGCCGGCAGCGGCCACGCTGGGCGCGGCTGCGGCGTTCGAGAACGCGGCACTCGCCGCCGGGGCCGCAGCCTGGCGAGCGGTGAGCGCGAAGCTCACCGTTCCGGTATTGGAGTCAGAGCAAGCGGCCAGCGCCAACGACAGCGCCAGCGCAACCAGTGTCGCATTCTTCATACTTCCTCCTCAGGGTTTGGACGGCTAGGAGTACGGACTCGCGAGCGGAGGGTGGCAAGCGATATGCCGCGCGCGGTCCGAGCGTGGCACCTGCGGCGCGAGCACGACGCGTGAGAGGCCTCACATGTGTTCACGACACGTGCCAAGTTTCCCTGTATCAAATCGGCGCACGTGGCGCCCGCTATGAGCCAGGAGGAATCATGAAGCCCAGTCCACGCGAGCAGGCGGATGCGTTGCGGCAGCTGCACACCGGACCGCGCATGCTGGTGCTCCCCAACGCCTGGGACGTGGCGACCGCCTGCCTGGTGGAAGCAGCGGGGTTTCCGGCCATCGCCACCACCAGCGCCGGCATCGCGTGGGCGCTCGGCTACCCCGACGGCGAGCGGATCAGCCGGGGGGAGATGCTGGCCGTGATCCGACGCATCGTCGCGGCCGTGCGCGTGCCGGTGACGGCGGATGTGGAGGGAGGTTACGGCGCCACGGTCGCGGCCGCCGTCGAGACGGCGCGCGGCGTGATGGCCGCGGGCGCCGTCGGACTCAACCTCGAAGACGGCACCAACGAAGGCATGCTGCTCGATCCCGAGCTGCAGGCGGACCGCATCCGAGCGGTGCGCGATGCAGCCCTGTCGGCGCGGGTGCCGTTGGTGGTGAACGCGCGCACCGACGCATTCGAAGTGAAACGTTGGTCGCCGGAAGAGCGCTTCACCGCGGCGGTGCGGCGGGCCAACGGCTACCGGGCCGCCGGCGCCGACTGCCTGTTCGTCCCTCACGTAAGCGACGCCGAGACGATCGGGCGGCTCGTCCGCGAGCTCGCGGGTCCCCTCAACGTGATCGCGGGGCCCCCGGCCCCGCCCCTGCCGGAGCTCGAGCGCCTGGGCGTGCGGCGGGCGAGCCTCGGCCCCCGCGTCGTACAGGCGTCACTGGGGCTGGTGCGACGGCTCGTGACCGAGCTGCGGGAGCGCGGGACCTACGGCACGATGACGGAGCTGCTCATCCCATTCGGAGAGCTGCAGCACCTGGTGGGGCGGACCCCTTGACCGATTCGAACAGGCGGGTATATTTATACCGCGTCGTGAATATTTAGTAGGATCGGGTTAATTCCTTTGGGTGGTCATGAATCGATGATGCACTGTTCGCCGAGGACCGTCGCCAATCTGAATCCGGCTCCCCCCGATGGGAGCGAGCGGGCGGCGTAGGCGTGTAGACGAACCCAGACACCGCGGCCCGCTCGCTAGAGCGGGCCTTCTTTTTGACCAGCAGCCGTCAGCACCGGAGGACACGCGATGCCCGGACGGAACACGCGCTGGAGGCACGCTCGCGCACCGGACCTCGACCCGTGGCGCGAGCAGGACGCGTGCGGCGTCGGGTTCGTGGCGCGCGCGTCGGGAGAGCGCTCGCACGCCGTGACGCGCCTGGCGCTCGAGGCGCTGAAGCGCGTCGCGCACCGGGGCGCCGCGGCCACCGACAGCTCGGGCGACGGTGCCGGCGTGCTCACGCAGATCCCCGGACCGCTGTTTTACCGCGAGGCGCTGCGGCGCGGGCTCCCGCTCGAACCCGGCGAGCCGTTCGCCGTGGGCATGTTCTTTCTGCCGCGCGAGGCCACGGCGCTCGCGCGCGTCACCGCCATCATCGAGGACGTGCTCGAGGGCGAGGGCTCGCGCGTGCTGGGATGGCGCGAGGTCCCGCTGCGCCTCGACGTGCTGGGCGCGGGCGCGCGCGCCACCTGTCCCACCGTCCGCCAGGTGCTCATCGGTCCGCCGGCCGACCGGCGCGGTGACGTCGCCGCGTGGGAGCGGGCCCTCTACCTCGCGCGCAAGACGATCGACGCCCGCGTGGCGGACGCCGGACCGGGACTCGAGCCCTTCTTTGTGTGCTCCCTGTCGGCGCGCACCATCGTCTATAAGGCGCTGCTCACCGGGACTCAGCTCGGCGCGTTCTTCCCGGACTTGGAGTCGCCGGACTTCCAGACGGCGCTCGCCGTGTTCCACCAGCGCTACTCGACCAATACGACCTCCAGCTGGCCCCTGGCCCAGCCGTTCCGGCTGCTCGCGCACAACGGCGAGATCAACACGCTGTGGGGGAACCGCAACGCCATGCGCGCGCGCGAGCCGGCGCTCGCCGCACCGCTGTGGGACGAGGACGTCGACCGGCTGAAGCCGGTGATCTGGGCGGAGGGGAGCGATTCGACCAGCCTCGACAACGCGCTCGAGCTGCTGGTGCGCTCAGGCCGGGACCCCGTGCACGCCCTCATGATGCTCGTGCCGGAGGCGCACGAGGGGGCGGTCGAGATGGAGCCCGCGCTGCGCGGCTTCTACGAGTTCCACGACTGCCTGGTGGAGCCGTGGGACGGGCCGGCGGCGCTCGCCTTCTCGGACGGCGTGATGGTCGGATCCGCGCTGGACCGTAATGGGCTGCGCCCCTGCCGCTACAAGATCACCCGCGACGGTCTGGTCGTGGCGGGCTCCGAGGTCGGGCTCGTGGACCTGGACCCCGCCCGCGTAGTCGAAAGCGGGCGACTCGGCCCAGGCGAGCTGCTGGTGGTGGACACCAGGCGCAAGGCGATCCTCCACAACGCGGAGGCCAAGCGCGAGGTGGCGCGGCGCCGTCCGTACGCGCGCTGGGCGGCGAAGAGCATCCGGCCGTTGCGGCCCACCGCGCCGACCGCCGTCGTTCCAGAGACCGAGATCGTCACGCGCCAGCTCGCGTTCGGTTGGAGCTTCGAAGACTTGCGCTACGTGCTCGAGCCGATGGGCGGCGACGGGCAGGATGCCGTGTGGAGCATGGGCGACGACACGCCGATTCCGCCGCTCGCCCGCGTGCCTCCGGGCCTGTACGCATACCTGCGCCAACGGTTCGCCCAGGTCACGAACCCGCCGATCGACCCGTTGCGCGAGACGCTCGTGATGTCGTTGCGCATGCATCTGGGTCGCCGCGGCTCGCTGCTCGCCGACCGCCCCTCGGGGCTGCGGCTGGTGCGGAACGAGCACCCCGTGCTGCTCGAGGACGAGATGGCGGCGCTGCGCGGCCTGGTCGGCGCGCAGGCCGTGACGCTGGATGCGACGTGGCAGGCGGCGGGCGGCCCCGAGTCGCTGTGCGCCACGCTCGACGCCCTGTGCCGCACGGCCGGCGGCGCCGTCGAGCAGGGCGCGCAGATTATCGTGATCAGCGACCGCGCGGCCGACCGCGAGCGCGCCCCGCTGCCGATGCTGCTCGCTGTCGGCGCCGTGCACCAACACCTGCTCCGCAAGGGCCGGCGCACGCGGGTCAGCCTCGTCGCCGAAGCGGGCGACGCCTGGGACGTGCACCACTTCGCCGCCCTCATCGGATTCGGGGCCGAGGCAGTCCATCCCTGGCTGGCGCTCGAATCGGTGCGGCGGCACATCGAGGCGGACACCGCCCCCGCCAAGTTCCGCGCCGCGGCCGAGAAGGGGCTGCTCAAGATCCTTTCCAAGATGGGCATCTCCACGCTCTCGTCGTACTGCGGCGCCCAGATCTTCGAGGCCCTGGGCCTCGGTGCCGAGGTGATCGACCGCTGCTTCACCGGCACCGTGTCGACGATCGGCGGCATCGGGTTCGCCGAGATCGCCGAGGACGTGCTGGCGCGCCAGCGGGCGGCTTACCCCGAAAGCGCCACGCCCGACACCCTGCCCGACCACGGGCGCGTACGTTATCGCCGCGACGGCGAGGACCACGGCTGGTCGCCCCCGCTGGTGCGGGCGATGCAAACGGCCGTGGAGAAGAACACTCCCGAGGCATACGACGGCTTCAAGGCACGGGTGGCGGCACGGCTCCCGGCCAGCCCGCGCGATCTGCTCGCCATCCGTGCGGGCACGCCGATCCCGCTCGACGACGTGGAGCCCGCCGAGACGATCCGCCGGCGCTTCATTTCGACGGCGATGTCCTTGGGCGCGCTGTCGCCCGAGGCGCATCGCACGCTCGCGATCGGCATGAACCGCATGGGGGCCCGGTCTAACTCGGGCGAGGGGGGTGAGGATCCCGATACCTACGCCCCGCTCGAGAATGGCGACCGCGCCGACAACCGCATCAAACAGGTGGCATCGGGGCGCTTCGGCGTGACGACGCACTATCTGGTACGCGCCGACGAGCTCGAGATCAAAATGGCCCAGGGGTCGAAGCCTGGCGAAGGTGGTCAGCTCCCCGGACACAAAGTCACGGCGCTGATTGCGCGCCTCAGGCACTCGGTGGCGGGCGTGCCGCTCATCTCGCCGCCGCCGCACCACGACATCTACTCGATCGAGGACCTGGCGCAGTTGATTCACGACTTGAAACAGGTGAATCCCCGGGCGCGCGTCGGCGTGAAGCTCGTGGCCGAAGCGGGGGTCGGGCGCGTGGCGGCGGGCGTCGCGAAGGCATACGCCGACTACGTGCTCATCTCGGGCCACAACGGCGGGACGGGGGCGTCGCCGCTGTCGTCGATTAAACATGCCGGCTCCCCGTGGGAGCTGGGGCTCGCGGAGACGCAGGCGCTGCTCGTCGAGAACGGCCTGCGCCACCGGATCGAGGTGCGGACCGACGGCGGCTTGCGCACCGGGCGCGATGTGGTCATCGCCGCGCTGCTCGGCGCGGAGACCTACGGGTTCGGCACCGCGGGTCTCGTGGCGATCGGCTGCGACATGGCGCGACAGTGCCACCTGAACAGCTGCCCCACGGGAATCGCGACGCAGCGCCCCGAGCTACGGAAAAAGTTCACAGGCACGCCGGAGCAGGTGGTGGCCTATTTCACCTGGATCGCCGAGGACGTGCGCCGCATTCTCGCCGAGCTGGGCTATCGCACGCTCGACGACGTCATCGGGCGGGCGGAACTGCTCGAGCGGGTGGACCGCCCGGAGGTACCACGGGCGCAGATGCTCGATCTGTCGCTGCTCCTCGCCGACCCGGCGGCGGACCGCGACGCCCCGCGGCGTCGCACCGTGGCGCGCAACGATCGCCCCGGTGTGGAGTCGCTGGACGAGGAGATCCTCGAGACGCTCGGGGCCCGCCTGGACGAGGGCCGGCCGTTTGCGGGCGTGTACGACATCGGCAACCACCATCTGACGGTGGGGGCGCGCATCGCCGGCCGTATCGCCGACCGGGTCGGTAACGTCGGGCTCCCCGCCGGCTCCATTCGCCTGCGGTTTCGCGGTAGCGCGGGCCAGAGCTTCGGGGCCTTCGCGCTACCGGGGATGCGGCTCGAGCTCGAGGGCGACGCGAACGACTACGTCGCCAAGGGCCTCTCGGGCGGCGAGATCGTGATCCGCCCGTTCCGGGAAAGCGTGCTGGCGGGTACGGGCGACCAGCAGGTCCTGCTCGGCAACACCGTGCTGTACGGCGCCACGGCGGGCAAGCTGTTCGCAGCCGGACGCGCGGGAGACCGGTTCGCGGTGCGCAACTCGGGCGCGGTGGCGGTGATCGAGGGTGCCGGGGCGCACTGCTGCGAGTATATGACCGCGGGCGTCGTCGTCGTGCTCGGTCCCGTGGGGCGCAACTTCGCCGCCGGAATGTCGAACGGCATTGCTTATGTGCTCGACGAAGCTGAGACGTTCGCGGCCCGGTTGAACAGCGACATGGTCCAAGTGCGGGCGCTCGAGCCGTCCGATGAGACCGTCGTGCTGGATCTGGTGCGCGAGCACCTGGCGGCGACGGGCAGCACGCGGGCGCGCGTCATCTTGGATTCGTGGGAGCGCTACCGCGACCTGTTCCGCAAGGTGGTCCCCTACACGGTGCCGATTGCGGCGGAGCCGGCGGCGGAGGAGGAAGCGGCGGCGGTGTGAGCTCGTAGCAGGGGGAGCTCGAGCCCGTCCCGCAGCGCCTGCCAGCTGGCCTCGATGATGTTCTCCGAGCACCCCATGGTGCTCCACCGCTCCGCGCCGCGGGCCGACTCGACCACCACCCGGGGCCGGGCGGCGGTGCCGAGGTGCTCGTCCACGATGCGCACCTTGTAATCCACCAGCTGCACGTCGGCGAGCTCCGGGTACCGCGGCAAGAGCGCCTTGCGCACCGCGCCGTCGAGCGCGTTCACCGGGCCCGCGCCCTCGGCGGCCGTGTGGATCACTTCTCCGTCCACCCGGAGCTGGACCATCGCCTGCGCCGTGGTGGGCCCTCCGCTCCGCCCTTCGACGATCACCGTGAACCCCAGTAGCTCGAACGGCGGGCGATAGTCGGCGGCCGAGCGCCGCACCAGCATCTCGAATGAGCCGTCGGCTCCTGCGAACTGGTGCCCTTGAAACTCGAGCTCCTTCACCCTTCGCAAGATCTCGGCGTCCGAGTCCCGAGGCCCGAGCCCCAAGTCCCCAGCCCGCAGCCGCACGTTCTGGCGCCCCGACAGCTCGCTCACCACGACGCGCATCTCGTTGCCGACGAGCGCCGGATCGATGTGCTGGTAGCTCTCCGGCAGCTTTGCCACTGCCGCTACGTGAATGCCGCCTTTGTGCGCGAACGCGCTGGCGCCGACGTACGGGGCGTGCGCATCGGGGTTCAGGTTGGCGACCGATGCCACGAAGTGGGCCACCTCGGTCAGGCGGCGCAGCTGATCGGGTGGCAGAACATCGTAGCCGAGCTTGAGCTGCAGCGTGGCCACGAGCGGAATGAGATCCAGGTTGCCGCAGCGCTCGCCGTAGCCGTTGATGGTTCCCTGCACGTGGACACACCCGGCGCGCACCGCCGCCAGGGCGTTTGCCACCGCGAGGCCACTGTCGTTGTGGGGATGAATGCCGAGCGGAGTGCCGAGCCGGGCGCGCACGTCGCGGACTCGCTGCTCCACAACCTCGGGGAGCTCGCCACCATTCGTATCGCACAAGACGATGCAGTCCGCGCCGGCGCCCGCCGCCGCGCGCAGCGTCGCGAGGGCGTACTCCTGGTCCAGGCGGCAGCCGTCGAAGAAATGCTCCGCGTCGTAGATCACTGCTCTGCCCCGGTCACGCAGGTAGGTCACGCTCTCCGCGATCATGCGGAGATTCTCGTCACGGCTCACCTCGAGCACCCGCTCCACGTGCAGGGTCGAGCTCTTCCCCACGAGGGTCACGACCGGGGTCTCGGCCTCGAGCAGGGCGGCGAGGTTGGTATCGTCGTCGCACCGCACGCCGGCCCGACGGGTCATTCCGAACGCGGCGACCTTGGCCTGGCGCAGCGGCTCCCGCCGGATCCGCCGGAAGAACTCGGCATCCTTGGGATTCGATCCCGGCCAACCGCCTTCTATATAGTGCACGCCAAGCTCATCCAGCCGTCGCGCGATCTTGAGCTTGTCGTCCACCGAGAGCGACAGGCCTTCCCGCTGGGTGCCGTCGCGCAGCGTCGTGTCGTACAGCCGCAGACTCATGGCCGCCTCCATCAAAAGCACGCGCGGCCTCTCGAGCTTCGAGAGGCCGCGCCGTGCATGTTCCGGGATCGAGTATCCGTCAGCCGAGTGCCGGCACGCCGCCTCTCGCAAAGAGTCGGATGGTAATGCTCGTAATCGGCCGGTGCACGATACGGCTCCTCATGCGTGGGATACTAACCGCGGTGGGGGTTGCGTCAATCCCACCCGTACCACCTCGCCGATCACGATCGTGGCGGGCGGCTCGAGCGCCGCCGCCGCGACGAGCTCCGTGATATCGTCGAGCGTTCCCACGACCGAGCGTTGCTCCGGGAGCGTGCCGCTCGCGATCACGGCGACCGGTGTGTCGGCCGGCGCCCCCTGGGCCCGCAGCCGGGCGACGACGTCGGGGAGCGCCGCCAGTCCCATCAGCACCACCAACGTGGGCACCCGGGAGAGCGCCTCCCAATCGAGGTCAGACCGTCCGTCGCATTCGTGCCCCGCCACCACCGCGAAGCCCGATGCCACACGCCGGTGGGTGACTGGAATGCCAGCGGCGGCGGGCACCGCGGTCGCCGACGTCACGCCGGGGATGACCTCGTACGGCACGGCGGCGGCGCGCAGCGCCTCGCACTCTTCGGCGCCGCGGCCGAACACGAACGGATCGCCACCTTTGAGGCGAACGACGTTGAGCCCCTCCCGAGCACGGTCGATGAGCAACGTGTTGACGTCCTGTTGATCGGTCCCCCGTAAGATCCGCTCGGCCTCAGCCGGTGCTTGGGCAAGGAGCGCGGGCGAGACGAGCCGATCGTACACCACCACGTCGGCCGATTGCAGCAGCTCGAGGCCCTTCGCCGTGATCAAGCCGGGGTCGCCCGGGCCGGCTCCGACCAGATAGACCGTCCCCCCTCTCCCGAAGGGAGAGGGGGACAGGGGGTGAGGACCCACGAGCTCTGCTATCCGCCCTCGCGCCCCCTCGATATCCCCCCGCCGCACGAAGTCGATCACGTCCGAGTCCACGATCCGGTACCAGAGATCCGTTCTGGCAGGCGCATCCGGCACCCGCTCCGCCAGCTCCGGCCGGAGCTCGCCCAACAGCTCGCACAGCCGCGCCTCGGCGCGCCCCACGAGCCGGGCGATGCGCTGGCGCAGCCGCACCGCGAGTGCGGGGCTCTTGCCCGCGGTCGAGACCGCGACCGTGATATCTCCCTCGCGATGCACGGCGGGCGCAATGAAGCTGCAATGCTCGAGGTCGTCCACCGCGTTGAGCGGCAGCACACCCAGCTGCTCGGCCTCGGCCCAGACGGTGCCGTTCGTGCCGCGATCGCCCGTTGCCGCAATCGCGAGCCACGCACCCTGGAGATCGCCCCTGCGATACGGCCGGCGCTTGAGCTCGATGGCGTTGCGCCGAACCAGCGCTCCCAGCGCCGGCGTTACGTCGAGGCTCACCACGGTGACGTGCGCGCCCGCCGCGACCAGGCCGCGCACCTTCTGCTCAGCCACGGCGCCGCCGCCGACCACGACGGCGCGCCGGCCGCGCAAGTCGAGAAACACCGGATAGAACGCGGTCATTGGATCACGGGGAGGGCGGAGCGCAGCGCCTCGACCCCGACCCGGTCGCAGAAGTCGCCGAACCGCTCGTCCTCGAGCCGCTCGTCGCGATAGCGCTCGAACAGTGGCCGCACCGTCGCGACGAGCCGGTCGCGCGGCACGAGATCGGCGTACTGCGTGCCGAGCCGCGTGCCCAGCATGCTGCCGCCCACGAACACCGCGTACTTGTTGAGCGAGCGGCCCACGAACGCCAGGTCCGCCGTGTACGGCCGGGCGCAGCCGTTGGGGCAGCCGGTCATGCGAACCGTGAGCGCCGCGTCCGCCACGCCGAGCGTCTCGAGCTCGCGCTCGAGCTCGGTGACCACGTCGGGTAGCGCCCGCTCGGCCTCGGCGAGGGCGAGACCGCAGGTCGGGAGGGCTGGACACGCCATCGACCAGCGGCGCACCGGCGACGGCGTCGGCTCGGCCGCGACGCCGTGGTCGCCCAGGATGCGCTCGACGAGCCCACGGCAGCGATCCGGGACGTCCGTGATCAGGAGATTCTGCTGCGGCGTGAGCCGCACACCCGCGCCGAGCGTCTCGACGACGCGGCGAATCGCGCTGCGCAGCCGCCGGTCACCGTCGTCCCGGATGCGCCCGTTCTCGATGAACAGGCCCAGGAACGAGCGCCCGCGCTCCTGCGCGTGCCACCCGAGGTGATCGGCGATGCCCGAGACTTCGATGTCGGCGGCCGGCGCGAGCCGGCGACCCAGCCGCCGCTCGACCTGCCGACGGAACCAGTCGAGCCCCTCCTTATCCAGGAGGTATTTGAGCCGGGCGTGCCGCCGATCGCCGCGGTTGCCGTGATCGCGCTGAACCTTGACGACCGCTTCGGCAACCTCCACAGCCTCCCCGAACCTGACGAATCCCAGCGTGTCGGCGAGCCGCGGATAGGTGTCTTCCTTGCCGTGCGTCTTCCCCATCCCGCCACCCACGAGGACGTTGAAGCCCAGCAGCTGACCGCCTTCCTGGACTACGAGGAAGCCGAGGTCGTTCGAGTGGACGTCGCAGCAATTGTCGTCGGGAAACGCGAACGCCACCTTGAACTTGCGCGGCAAGTAGCGGGTCCCGTAGATCGGCTCCGATTCGGGTGGCCCGCCCGCCACCTGCTCGCCGTCGAGCCAGATCTCGTGGTAGGCCCGGGTGCGCGGCAGCAGATGGTCTGACAGGCGGCGCGCGACGGAGATCACCTGCTCCCTCAAGCCCCCGGATACCGGTGCGGGGCACGACACGACGTTCCGGACCACGTCGCCGCAGGCGCCCAGCGTCGTGACCAGGGCGTCGTTCACGGCGCGAATCGTCGGTTTGAGATCGCCCTTCAACACGCCGTGGAACTGGTTTCCCTGGCGCGTCGTCACGCGCAGTGTGCCGTTGCCGTAGCGGTCGGCCAGCTGATCGATGAGCAGGTACTGCGGGCCGCTGAGCACGCCGCCCGGGATCTTGCAGCGCACCATGAACTGGTGCGCCGGCTCCGCGTCCGTGCCGCGCTGCGCGCGCCGCTGGTCCCTATCTTCCTGCTGATAGCTGCCGTGGAACTTGAGGAGCTGCGCGCTCTCATCCGAAACGTGCGTGCTGCGCTGGGCAAGCTCGGCGGCGAGATGCCCGCGCAAGCCGCCGCTCTCTTCCTTGATACGCTCGACCGCGCTCAACTGCTTCTCGCCGCTCATTTCGCGTACACGTCCCACCAGTGGCGCACCGGCAGCTCGTCCCAGTCCCACGGCTGCACCGCCGCCGTCATGCGACGCAGCAGGCGCCGGATGCGGCTCAGTGCCCTCCCGAAGGTCGACCAGGTCATACGACCACCTCCCGCAATCCGTCCGCCAAGAGCTGCGCTACTTCCGGACGGCTGAACTCGGGCGGCGGCAGCGTGCCGCTCCGCAGCATCTCCCGGACTTTGCTGCCGGACAGGATGACGTGACTCGTCGCTTCGTGCGGGCAGGTCTTGGGCGACGCCATGCCGCCGCAGCGCCGGCAAAAGAACGTGTGCTCGAAGCGCACGGGCTGAATCCCCAGCTCGGCCGGCGTGAAGCGGTCGAAGATGTGCTGCGCGTCGTACGAGCCGTAGTAGTTGCCCACGCCCGCGTGATCGCGGCCCACGATGAAATGGGTGCAGCCGTAGTTCTTGCGCACCAGCGCGTGGAACACGGCCTCGCGGGGACCGGCGTAGCGCATGGCTGCAGGGAAGCCGGCGAGCAGCACGCGATCCCGCGGGTAGTAGCGCTCGAGCAGCACGCGGTAGCTCGAGACGCGCACGGCGGCGGGGACGTCGTCGTCCTTGGTGGGTCCGAGCAGCGGATGCAGCAGCAGCCCGTCGACCGTCTCGAGCGCGGCCTTCTGGATGTATTCGTGCGCGCGATGCACCGGATTGCGGGTCTGAAACCCGACCACGCTGCGCCAGCCGCGCTGGGCGAAGGTGCGCCGGGTGTCGGCGGGATCGAGCGCCAGCTCAGGAAAGAGCGGCGTCGGGCGCTCGAGCAAGCGGACATCGCCCCCGACCAGCAGGTCGCCCTGCGCGTACAGCTGCGCCACTCCGGGATGCTGGGCGTCGGTCGTCCCGTAGACGAGCTCCGCTTCCTCTTCCTTGGAATGCCGGAACACGTCCCGCACGTCCAGCAGACCGACAACGCGGCCATCCGTGCCCTTCAGCGCCACCGAGTCCCGCAGCGCCGCTCCGTCGGCGACCCGCAGCGTGATGGGGAGCGACCAGGGCAGGCCGCTCGCGAGGCGCATGTCGTGCAGCACGCGCAGGTAGTCGGCGCGAGTCATGAAGCCGGTCAGGGGACTGTACGCGCCGGTGGCGAGCAGGCCGAGGTCCGCCACGCCGCGCGGGTCGAGGGTGAGGGACGGCAGCCGCGCCGCCCGCGACAAGGCCGCGCGCCGCTCCTCGCCTTCGAGCACGCGCTGCACCAGTATGCCGCCGTGGGGCGGGATGGTCGTGATGTTACCGCTCATTCTTCACCTCTCACTTGTCACGCCTTTCTGGTAAACGTGTGGAGCCCGCATTCGGTCTTGCCGCCGCCGCTCCACCGCCCGGCGCGCTCGGCCTCGCCCGGCGCGGTGGGTCTGGTGCACGGCCAGCAGCCGATGCTCGAGTAGCCCTGGTCGAGCAACGGGTGGTATGGCACCGCGTTCTCCCGGATGTGGCGCCACACGTCGGCCCGGCTCCAGTGCGCCAGCGGAAAGACTTTCACGATCGGCCGACCGCGGACCTCGTGGGACTCCACCAGCTCCGTGGCGCGACGGGTGGCGGACTGGTCCTGCCGCACGGCGCTGATCCAGGCGTCGAACGCGACGATGGCGCGCTCCAGGGGCTCGACCTTGCGAAGAAAGCAGCAGCGGTCCGGATCGGTCTTATAGAGGGGACCCGGGTCGGTGAGCGGCGTGAGCTCCACGAGATTGAGCCCGTAGCGCTTGGCGAAGCGCCGCTTGAATTCGTAAGTCTCGCGGAAGTGGAACCGGGTATCCAGAAAAATCACGGGCACCGAGCGGTCGATCCGGCTGAGCAGGTGAGCCAGGACCACCCCGCCCCCACCGAAGCTGACCGTGAGGGCGACTTTGCCGGGGAAGGTCGTCACGGCCCAGGCGAGCGTCGCCGCGGGATCCGCCCCGGACAGCGCGGCGGCGCGCTCGCGCACCTCGAGGGCGCTAAGCATCCGATCCGCTCGCGAGGTAGCCCAGCTCGACCAGGCGATCAATCACCCGGGTCGCGCTGGTGGCGACGTCTTCACGCTCCGTGTCGACCACCAGCTCCGGCGCGAGCGGCTCTTCGTAGGGATCCGAGACCCCTGTGAACTGGGCGATCTCGCCGGCCAGCGCGCGGGCGTACAAGCCCTTGGTGTCGCGGCGCACGCACTCCCCGAGCGACGCCTTCACGTGCACTTCGACGAATGCGCCGATCTCGCGGCGTACTTCGTCCCGCACCGCGCGGTACGGGGAGATCGCCGCGCTGATCACCACCACGTCGTTGCGCGTGAGCAGCTTCGCGACGTAGCCGATGCGGCGGATGTTGGTGTCGCGGTCCTCGCGCGAGAAGCCGAGGCCCTTGGAGAGGTTCTGGCGCACCTCGTCGCCGTCGAGCGTCTCGACCGGGATTCCCTGGCGTACGAGCTCACGACCCAGGACGGTGGCGAGCGTGGACTTGCCCGCCCCCGACAGGCCCGTGAGCCAGAGGGTAAAGCCTCGTGCGAGGGCGATGCGCCTGTCCGTTACCAGCTCGCCTTGAGCCATCTTTTCTTTGCGACCTTCCCTTTCGGGTGAGGACGACGAAAAAAAAGGCCCGCTTCCATTGGAAGCGGGCCCGAGATCGAGTCGCCGAGTGCCGGTCAGCTAATCGAGTGTCATTCCATCCCGGCAGTCACAGCGCCACAACCGCGTCCGCTCCCCGTGGAGCACGCACACATCATCGGACAGGGCGGACAACAGCAGGTTGCGGTGTGGCGTGCGATCATGGCTCGGTATTTACCCGGCGTCTCTCGCCCTGTCAACCACGCGATCGGGTGGTTGACAGCGGTGGGGCGGGGGGTTAATTACCGCCCATGCAGCGTGCCCGTTTGCACCGCCGGCATCATCACCATCACCCACTCCATCGGGGGCAGCCGGAGGCGCACGCAAGGTAACGGGTAGCTCGTAGACCCTGGATGCATTCGCCAACGCCGGCTCCCCTCGGGGGCCGGCGTTGTGCTTTGCAAACATCGGAGGCTGGCACATGTCCCGACAATCGATTTGCCTGCGACTCGCCCTCCCCAAGGGCCGTATGGAGCAGGCCGTCCTCACGCTCCTGGGCGACGCAGGCATCCGCATCCGACCCAGTGCTCGGGGCTACCGACCGGAGGTGTCGCTCCCGGATACCGAGGCGAAAACGCTCAAGCCCCAGAACATCGTGGAGATGCTCGCGCTCGGCAGCCGGGACCTGGGCTTCGCGGGCGCCGATTGGGTGGCGGAGCTCGAGGCGAACGTGGTGGAGCTGCTCGATACCGGTCTCGACCCGGTACAGGTGGTCGCCGCGGCGCCCGAAGCCCTGCTCGAAAACGGCGCGCTGCCCGCGCGGCCGCTGGTGGTGGCGTCGGAGTACGAGCGGCTGGCGCGCCGTTGGATCGCCGAGCGCGGCCTCGCCGCCGAGTTCGTGCTCTCGTACGGAGCGACGGAGGTGTTCCCCCCGGAGGACGCCGATGTGATCGTGGACAACACCGCCACCGGCGCGACGCTCGAGGCGAACGGCCTCGCTGTGGTGGACGAGATCATGCGCTCGTCCACCCGGCTCTACGCCAATCCCGTCGCCCTGCGCGACCCCGCCCGGCGGCGCCGCATCGACGACCTCGTCATGCTGTTGAACTCGGTGCTCGTGGCCCGGCGGCGCGTGATGCTCGAGGTGAATGCCTCCGCCGAGTGCCTCGACGCGGTGGTGGCGGTGCTGCCGTCAATGCGCCGGGCGACCGTGGCGCCGCTCTTCGGGAACGGCGGCTACGCCGTGAAGGCCGCGGTGCCGCGCGACGCGCTGCCGCAGGTGATCCCCGCAGTGAAAGCCGCCGGCGGCACGGACGTCGTCGTGTCGACCCTGTCGCAGATCATCCCATGACGATCGCCACCCCCGCCCCCACCCCTACCCCCACCCCTCCCGCCAGCGGACCGGTGTCGCGCATCGACCCGGAGGCCGCATATCGCCGTCCCACCGCGCCGGGCCCCGCGCTGCTGCGGCTGGACTCGAACGAGGGCGTGCTGCCGCCGCAGGCGCTGCTCGCCGAGCTCGCCGGCGCCGACCCGGAGCTGTTGCGCCGCTATCCGGAAGTGGCGGCGCTCGAAGCGGCGCTCGCCGCCCGCCTCGGCGTGGCACCCGAGCGCGTGATCGTGACAGCCGGCGCCGATGAGGCGATCGACCGGGCGTGCCGGGCGTTTCTCGAGCCCGACCGCACGCTGCTCCTGCCCGACCCGTGTTTCGACATGTTCGATCGCTGCGCCGCGCTCGCGGGCGGGACCCTGGTGCGGGTGGCGTGGCGGGACGGTCCGTTCCCACTCGACGGATTCTTCGAGCTGCTCGACGCCCGGACCGCCGTCGTGGTGGTCGTGACGCCCAACAACCCGACGGGCGCGGTCGCGACGCTCGCGCAAGTGCGCCGCCTCGCGGCGGCGGCGCCGCATGCGCTGCTCGTGCTCGACCACGTGTACGTCGAGTACGCCGACGAGGACTTGACCCCGGGCGTGCTCGACCTTCCGAACGTTCTGGTGCTCCGCACGTTCTCCAAAGCGTTGGGGCTCGCCGGCTGTCGGGTGGGCTATGCGGTGGGGAGCCCGTACGTGATCGGCGTGCTGCGGGCGGCGGGTGCTCCCTACTCGGTCGCCGCGCCGTCGATCGCGCTGGCCCTGGCCCAGCTCGAGCGCGGTGAGGGAGCATTGCGGGCCCACGTCGCGCGCATCCGGACGGAGCGCGACCAGCTGGCCGCCCGGCTCGCCGCCGCGGGGGCGGGGCTCGCGCCTCAGCCGTCGCAGGCGAATTTCCTCCTGGTCGAGTGCGGCGCGCGGGCCCAACCGATCCGGGCGGCCCTCGCCGAGCGTGGTGTCGTGGTGCGCGACTTTCCCGGCCGCCCCGGCCTCGAGACGTCCCTCCGGATCACGTTGCCGGGGAATCCGGCGGACTTCGATCGGTTGTGCGCGGCGCTCGACGCCGCGCTCCCTCCTGGAGGGCCACGGTCATGACTGGGCGCACCGCCACCGTCACCCGCGCCACACGCGAGACGTCCATCACTGTGACGCTCGCCCTGGACGGTACGGGCAGCGTGGACGTGAAGACGGGCATCGGCTTCCTCGACCATCTGCTCGACGCGTTGGGCCGCCATGCCCGGCTCGACCTGACGCTCGCGTGCAAGGGCGACCTCCACATCGACGACCACCACAGCGCCGAGGACTGCGCACTGACGCTGGGGCAGGCCATCGACCGCGCCCTGGGCGAGCGCCGCGGCGTGGCGCGGTTCGGCTCGGCCTTCGCCCCGCTCGACGAGGCCCTGGCACGCGCCGTCGTCGATCTGTCGGGGCGTCCCTTCGCCGACGTCAGGCTCGACCTCGGACGCGAAACGATCGGGGGGCTCGCCTGCGAGAACATCGCCCACGTGCTCCGCTCCCTCGCCGTCGCGGCGCGGCTCACGCTGCACGTCGACGTGCTCAAGGGCGAGAACGATCATCACAAGGCCGAGGCCGCGTTCAAGGCGACGGCACTCGCATTGAAGCAAGCGATCGCCTGTACGAGCTACGACGATGTGCCCTCCACCAAGGGGACGCTCCATGGCTGACGTCGTCATTGTCGACTCGGGCGTGGCCAACCTGGCATCGATCACGAGCGGGCTCGGCCGGCTGAGCGCGAGCGTCTCGGTGACGCGTGACCCCACAGTCGTGCGGGAAGCGCCCCGCGTGGTGCTTCCGGGGGTGGGCGCGTTCGGCGCCGGGATGGGCGCGCTGCGCGATCACGGGCTCGACGGAGCGATCAGAGACGTCGCCGCGCGTGGCACGCCGCTGCTCGGCATCTGTCTGGGAATGCAGCTGCTGTGCGAAGCGAGCGACGAGACCCCCGGTATCCTAGGGCTCGGCGTGATCGCGGGCGCCTGCCGCCGCCTGCCCGCCGACGTGCGCGTGCCGCACCTCGGCTGGAACACGGTGACGGCTCAGTCGAACGCGAGGCTGGTCGCCACCGGCGTGGCGGCGTTCGCGAACTCGTACGCCCTACGCGACGCGCCGGCCGGCTGGACCGCCGCGTGGACCACCCACGGCGTGCCGTTCGTGGCGGCGCTCGAGCGCCCCGGCGTGCTCGCCTGCCAGTTTCATCCCGAGCTGTCCGGTGCCTACGGCGCGGCGCTGCTCGAGCGCTGGCTCACGGGCGCTACGCCCGTGCCCACACCGGCCCTCGGACCGGCGCCGGGGCTGCTGCCGCGCGTTGTACCCTGCCTCGACGTGAAGGACGGACGGGTGGTGAAAGGCGTGCGGTTCCAGGAGCTGCGCGACGCCGGTGACCCCGCAATCCAAGGGGCCGCGTACGAGGCCCAGGGGGCGGACGAGATCGTCGTCCTCGACGTCGCGGCGTCGGCGGAGGCGCGCGCCGCCCGGATCGACACCGTGGCGCGGGTGCGGGCGGCGATCCGGATTCCCCTCACGGTGGGCGGCGGCGTGCGCAGCGTGGACGACGCGCGCCGCCTGCTCGCTGCGGGCGCGGACAAAGTGAGCGTCAACACTGCGGCCATCGCGCGCCCCGTGCTCCTGTCCGAGCTCGCGGCCGAGTTCGGCAGCCAATGCGTGGTGCTCGCCATCGATGCGCGCCGCACCGGCGATGGCTGGGAGGCCCTGAGCTTCGGAGGCCGCGTAGCGGGAAAACCCGATGCGGTGACGTGGGCGCGGGAAGGCGCGAGGTTAGGGGCCGGGGAGATTCTGCTCACGAGCTGGGACCGCGACGGCACGCGAGCCGGTCCTGACCTGGACCTGTTACGGGCCGTCGTGCGAGCGGTGCGGGTGCCGGTGATCGCCTCCGGAGGCATCGGCGAGCGCGCCCACGTGGCGCAGGCGTTGGGCGCGGGCGCCGACGCCGTGCTCGCGGCGTCGGTGTTCCACGACGGCGACGACACCGTGGGCGGCATCAAGGACGACCTGTCGTTGCGCGGCATCCGGGTGCGGCGATGATCGTCCCCAGCATCGATGTGATCAACGGCCGCGCGGTGCAGCTGCGGCGCGGGCGCGAGTTCGTGCTGGACGGCGGTGACCCACTGGCGCGCCTCGAAGAGTTCGCCGTAGCGGGAGAAGTGGCGGTGGTGGACCTGGACGCGGCCCTGGGCCGCGGGTCGAACGCGGAGTTGATCCGCGAGATGGTGCGGCGGGCGCCCTGCCGTGTGGGCGGAGGAATTCGCGACCGCGACGCGGCGCGCGCGTGGCTCGACGCCGGTGCGGCGAAGATCGTCATCGGCACGGCGGCGAGTCCCGAGCTGTGCGGCACGCTGCCGCGCGAGCGCGTCGTCGCCGCGGTGGACGCCGAGCGCGGCCAGGTCGTGGTGGACGGCTGGCGCCGGGAAACCGGCGTCCCGGTGCTCGAGCGGATCCGCGCGCTCGCACCCTCCGTCGGCGGATTCCTCTTCACGCAGGTGGAGCGCGAAGGCGCTATGGATGGGTTCGACTTTCAGGCAGTCGTGGCCGCCGTCCACTCGGCGGGTGACGCGCGGGTGACAGCCGCCGGCGGGATCACGACCACGATCGAGATCGCCGAGCTGGACCGGATCGGGGCGGACGCCCAGGTGGGCATGGCCTTGTACACCGGTCGGCTCACGCTCGGCGCGGCCGTCGCCGCGCCGCTCGCCAAGCCGGTCGAGAACGGGGGACGGGGCGTCTGGCCCACGGTCGTGTGTGACGAATGGGGACGCGCCCTGGGATTGGTGTGGAGCACCCCCGAATCGCTGGCGCGCGCCGTGGAGGAGCGACGCGGCGTTTACTGGTCGCGGTCGCGACAGGCGCTGTGGGTGAAAGGGGAGACGTCGGGCAACACGCAGCAGCTGCTGCGCGTGGACCTCGACTGCGACCGCGATGCGCTACGCTTCAGCGTGCGGCAACACGGCGCCGGGTTCTGTCACCTCGAGCGCCCTGCGTGTTGGCCCACCGAGTTTGCGTTGGACGACCTGGAGCGAACGGTCGCTGAGCGCGTGGCCCACCCTGATCCCGCTTCGCGTACCAACAAGCTGCTGGGAGACCCGGCGCTGCTCGCCGCGAAGCTGCGCGAGGAAGCCGCCGAGCTGGCGAAGGCCGAAGCCCGCGCGGAAGTGGTGCACGAGACGGCCGACCTCTTGTACATGGCGCTCGTCGCCCTGGTCCGCGGCGGCGGCTCGCTCGCGGAGGTGCGGGCCGAGCTGGCACGCCGCCACGCGGGGGTAACGCGGCGACCGATGACGGCGAAGGCGCCCGCCGACGCGCCATGAAGGCGTCACCGCTGCTGCCCCGTCGCACGGTCGCCGAGCTGGCCCGTCGCGGTGCAGGCCTCGACGCCAAAACGCTCGCGGCCGCAGCGCGCATCGTCGAGGCCGTCCGGAAACGGGGAGAGGTCGCCTTGCGCAAGCACGCCGAGCGGTTCGGAGACATGTCGCCGGGCGCGCCGTTGTATCACAACCGCGCCGATCTGGCGCGGGCGCTGGCGGGCCTTTCCCCCGAGGAGCGCACTCGGCTCGAGCGCGTCGCGGCGCGGATCCGAGCGTTCGCGGTGGCGCAACGAGGCGCCCTCGGTCCGGTGCGCGTCCCGGTCCCGGGCGGGATCGCGGAGCACCGCATCGCCCCGATCGAGCGCGCAGGGTGCTACGCGCCGGGAGGGCGCTATCCGCTGCCCTCGTCGGTGCTGATGACGGTGGTGACGGCCCGTGTGGCGGGCGTGCGAAACGTGTGGGTGGCAAGCCCAAAGCCCCAAGCCGTAAGCCTCGCCGCCGCGGCAATCGCGGGCGCGGACGGGGTGCTCGCCGTCGGAGGGGCGCAGGCGATCGCGGCGCTCGCCTACGGTGCGGGTCCCATCGCGCCGCGCGACGTGATCGTCGGGCCCGGCAACCGCTGGGTGGCCGCGGCGAAGCAGCTCGTCGCCGGAACCGTGGCGATCGACATGCTCGCAGGCCCCTCCGAGCTGATCGTGTTTGCGGACGAGAGCGCCGACCCCGCGACCGTGGCGGCGGACCTGCTCGCCCAGGCCGAGCACGACCCCGACGCCTTGCCCGTGCTCGTGACGGTCGATGCGACCCTGGTCGAGCGGGTGGAGCAAGAGCTCGCGTGTCGCCTGGGGGACCTGCCGACCGCGGACGTGGCGAGGGCGGCCCTGACGCACGGCGGCGCCATCGTCGTGTCGAGCGTGGCGGACGGCGTCGCGGCGTGCGACGCCATTGCCCCTGAGCACCTCCAGCTCGAGCTGCGGGACGCCGACGCGGTCGCGCCTCGTCTCGCCCACTACGGCGCGCTGTTCATAGGCGCGGGGAGCGCGGAGGTGCTGGGCGACTACGGGGCAGGCCCGAACCACGTGCTGCCCACCGGCGGCACTGCCCGCTTCAGCGGAGGCCTCTCGGTGTACACGTTCCTGCGGGTGCGGACCTGGCTGCGCATCGTCGACAGCGGGGCGGCGCGGCCGCTCGTTGAGGACGCCGTCTGGCTGGGCCGGGCGGAGGGGCTCGAGGCGCACGCGCGCGCCGCGGAGCG
>DATNOR010000149.1:0-6181 GCA_035601235.1 Gemmatimonadales bacterium | reverse complement strand
ATGGCGGCGGCGATCGGCGTCGGCCTTCCGGTCGAGACTCCGACAGGCAACATGGTGATCGACATCGGAGGCGGCACCACGGAGATCGCGGTGATCGCGCTGTCGGGCATCGTATCGGACACCTCGATCCGCACCGGGGGCGACGAGCTGGACCAGGCGATCGTGCAGTTCATGCGCAAGAACTACAACCTCTTGATCGGCGAGCCCACCGCGGAGCAAATCAAGATCCAGATCGGCTCGGCCGCGCCCGTGGGGGAGGAGCGCGAGATGGAGGTGAAGGGTCGCGACCTCGTGTCGGGAATTCCCAAGATCGTGCGGGTGCACTCGAGCGAGATTCGCGAGGCGGTGCAGGAGCCGATCCAGCAGATCGTCGACGCGGTGCGCCGGGCGCTCGAGATCACGCCGCCCGAGCTGGCGTCGGACATCGTGGATCGGGGAATCGTGATGACCGGCGGGGGCGCGCTGATCCGCGGCCTCGACGTGCTGCTGCAGCAGGAGACGGGCCTGCCGATCCACCTGGACGAGGACCCGATGACCTGCGTCGTGCGGGGGACCGGGCGGATCCTCGACGATCCGGAGAAATACCGCAACGTCCTGACCACCTAAGGCCATGGCGCTCGGAGCGGACCGCTACGCGTCGCGGGCCGACACCCTCGTCTTTGTGGGGTGCGTCCTCCTCTCCGGCGCCGCCATGAGCCTGCCCGGCCGGCTGCGGGATCCCCTGGCGGGGGCCCTGCGCCGAACCGTGCTGGCGCCGTTCTTGAGTCTGCAGCAGCAGATCGAGCGCCTCTCGGCCTCGCTGGCGCGCTACGATGCCGTCGTGGCGCAGCGCGATTCCGCGGCCCTGGTCGCCACCTTTCTGCCCGAGCTGCGGGGGGAGAATGCCCGCCTGCGGAGCCTGCTCGGGTTGGGGACCCGGCTCGGCACCGGCTACATCCCCGCCGAAGTGCTGCGCGAGCCCGAGCCCACCAGTGCGCTCACGTTCATCGTCTCCGCCGGCAAGAAGCAGGGGGTCAAGCCGCTTTCGGCCGTGGTGAGCCCCGAAGGACTGGTGGGGATCGTGAGCACGGTGGACCAGCAGACCAGCGTGGTGGTGACGTGGGCGCACCCCGAGTTCCGGGCCAGCGCGATGGCAGCGGACGGGAGCGTGTACGGAATCGTCGCGCCACACGGGTCCGAGGGACCGCGCGTGTGGCTGCTCGAGCTCGAGGGGGTGGCGTATCGACAGCTCGTCCCCAACGGCACGCTGATCCTCACGTCGGGATTGGGCGGCGTGATGCCGCGCGGCATTCCGGTCGGCGTGGTGGTAGGCGTCGCGGGCGAGGCGGAAGGGTGGGAGCGCACCTACTTGCTGCGCCCCGCCGTGCATCCCGCCGCCGTCACGCACGTCATGATCTTGAGCGGCACGCCGAGCCGGGGAGACCTGCGGTCGGTGTTTGAAGCGAGCGGGGAAGCGCCGTGAGGCGGAGCGACAAGTACCGCTTTTACGTGATCCTGGGCGTGCTGGTCGTGCTGCAATTCTCGGCGCGCCGCTGGCTCGGCGGCGACCGGGTCGCGCCCGACTTCCTGCTGCTCGCCCTCCTCATCTATACCATCCGGGCCCGGCCCGGGCCGAGTGCCGGGGCCGGATTCGTCGTGGGGCTGGTGCGCGACGCCCTCACCCCCGCCTCGTTCGGCGCCGGGGCGCTCGCCCACACGCTGGTGGCGTATCTTGCTTCCTCGAGCAAGGCGGTCTTCTTCGCGGAGAACCTGTTTGTGAACGGCTGTCTGTTCTTCGCCGGCACGTGGTGCCGCAATCTGGCGGTGGCGGTCGCCTCGGGGAAGCTCAAGGGCGGCATGCTCGGCTGGGAGCTGCTCGTCTGGTCGCCGATCCAGAGCCTGACCACGGCCGTCGCGGGCGTGCTCGTGCTCTGGCTCGTGGGGCGCCGCATCGCGGTGCGGCTGAGCGACGCGTGAGCTCGTTCCACCCGCACCTGCTCGATCGCCGGCTGCGGCTGGTCCGGCTCGTCGTGTGGGGGGCCGTGGCGGCGCTCGTGATCGTCTTCTTCCGCACGCAGATCCTCGAGCACTCCAAGTACCAGCTCCAGTCGGAGACCAACCGGTTGCGTCCGATCCCGTTGCCGGCGCCGCGCGGGATCATCACCGACCGCAACGGCAAGGTGCTCGCGGAGAACGTGCCGGGCTACACCGTCTCGCTGCTCCCGGGGGCGGACGAAGACTCGCTGCATGCCACCCTGCGGCGCATCGCGCCGATCGTGAAGCTCGACAGCGTCGGCATCGAGCGCGTGCTGGCCCGTTACCGGCGCACGCCCTACCTGCCGGTCCCCGTTCTACCCAATGCGACGTTCGCGATCGTGTCGGCGCTGGAGGAGCGGCGCCTGATTTTTCCGGGGCTACTCATTCAACCAGAGCCGAAGCGCCACTACCCGGACAGCTCGCTCGTCGCCCACCTGGTGGGCTACATCGGGGAAGTGACCGAAGCCGAACGGGCGCAGCGGCGCCTGGCTCCGGTGCGCCTGGGCGGGCTGCTCGGGAAGGATGGCTTGGAGCGGGAGTACGACGACTCGCTGCGCGGCGCGGACGGCGTGCGATTCGTGGAGGTCAGTGCGCTGGGACGCGTGGTGCGGGACGCCGGCGCGGCCTCGACCCTGCAGCCGATTCCGGGGCGGGCGCTCTCCACCACGATCGACCTGGACCTGCAGCGCTACGTGGCGCGGATCTTTCCCGCGGGCCAGCGCGGCGCCGTGCTCGCGCTCAATCCCAACAGCGGGGAGATTCTCGCGCTGTACAGCGCACCGGGGTACGACCCGAACGCGTTCGTAGGCGGTGTCGATCCCAACTACTGGCGCTCCCTCAACACGAGCCCGGCGCACCCGCTGCTCGATCGCGTGATCAAGACGTTTTATCCCCCCGGCTCCACCTGGAAGCTGGCAATCGCGACCATGGCGCTGCGCCGCGGGATCGTCACCTTGCGCTCGCACATGCCGATCCCGTGCCGCGGCGGGCTGCAGTACGGCAATCGCTTCTTCCGCTGCTGGCACGCCGGCGGCCACGGCGACCTGACGCTCACCGACGCGATCGCGCAGAGCTGTGATGTGTACTTCTATCAGCTCGGGCTGAAGCTCGGGCTCACGTCGCTGCTCGAGGACGCGAGCGGGCTGGGGTTCCGCTCGCGCACGGGGATCGACCTCCCGGGCGAGATCACGGCCGTGTTCCCCGGCGGGACGGATTACTTCGACCGCGTGTACGGCCCGCGCCGGTGGACGTCCGCGGTCACGCTCAACCTCGCCATCGGGCAGGGGGAGAACGCGCAGACGCTGGTCAACATGGTGCGGTTCTACCAGATGCTCGCGAGCGACGGGCGCGCCCGGCCGCCGTATCTCGTTCACCCCGCCGCCGGCACGACCGCGAGCCTCGGGCTCCTCCCCGACCAGCTCGCCGGCCTGCGTCAGGCGATGGTCAGCGTGGTGGAGCGGGGCACCGCGCGCGGCGCCGGGCGCTTCGGCGGCAGCATCGCCATCGCCGGCAAGACCGGCACGGCGCAGAATTCCCACGGACCGGACCACGGCTGGTTCATCGGGTTCGCGCCCGCCGAGAAGCCCGAGATCGTGGTCGGTGCCATCATCGAGTTCGCCCGCGAGGGACCGTATGTGGCGCCGCTCGTCACCCGCGTGATCGGGCACTACCTCGGGGTCGATACAACAGCGGCCTCCAACGTCCGGATCGTGCTCCCCACCGATACGGCGCCACATCCGAGGCGCCTCCTCCCGGGCCCACCGTCAATCGAGGATTCCACGATCGTGCCGATCGCGCCCACCGACACGGGCGTCACACCCCCCGATACCGGCAATGCGACCCCCCCTCCGCGAGATCGATAAGCCGCTCCTCGCGGTCACGGTCGCGCTGGCGGCATACGGGCTCGCGGCGCTCTATTCCGCCGGCCAGACGGACGTGCCGACGTTCGTGACGACCATCTGGCACAAGCAGCTGATCTGGTTGGGGGTGGGGCTCGTGGCGCTGTTCCTGATGTACCGCACGTCGCCGCGGTTGCTCGAGTGGGCGACGCCCTACGCCTACGGGATCGGCATCCTGGTGCTCCTGATCACGCTCTCGACCGGGACCGGGGCCGGCACGGCGGCGAGCGAACGCTCGTGGATCTCGATCGGCGGGATACGCCTGGGCCAGCCGGCCGAGCTCGCCAAACTCAGCGTCATCCTGATGCTGGCGCGCTGGTTGGCCGAGCGCCGCGAAGCGCCGGCCACGCTGCGCGACCTCGTCCCGCCCTGCCTCATCGCCGGCGTGCCCACCCTGCTCGTCGCCAAGCAGCCCGACTTGGGAAGCGCCATCGTGTTCATCGCGGTCCTGTTCGCGATGCTCTACTGGGCGGGCACCAAGCCGTCTTTGCTGCTGCTGCTCGGATCGCCGGTGATCGGGTTGGTGCTGGCGTTTTCGACCGTGGCATGGGGCGCATGGATCGTGGTGCTGTTCGCGCTGCTCTTGTGGTGGCGTCCCTACGTCTGGGAGGGGCTCGGGGTGATGCTCGCGAACGTGGTCATGGGCGTCATCGCCGTGCCGTTCTGGCGCCGGCTGGCTCCGTACCAGCAGAACCGGCTGCTCGCCTTCCTCAACCCCGAGGTGGACCCGCGCGCCACGGGATGGCACGTCATCCAGTCGAAGATCGCCATCGGATCGGGTGGGTTTTTGGGGCAGGGGTTCACCCACGGGCCACAGAAGCGGCTCGCGTTTCTCCCGGCGCAGCACACCGACTTCATCTTTCCCGTGGTGGGCGAAGAGCTCGGTTTCGTCGGGGTGATCGTGGCGCTGGCGCTGTTCACGGCGCTCGTGCTGATGCTGTTGCGCATCTCGCGCCGGGCGACCGATCAGTACTCCAGCCTATGCGTGTTCGGGATCTCGGGCCTCCTGTTCACGCACATCATCGAAAACGTGGGCATGACGGTGAACCTGTTGCCGATCACCGGCATCCCCTTGCCATTCTTTTCATACGGCGGCTCGTTCATGCTCGCCTGCTCGCTGGCGGTGGGAATCTCGCTCCGGGTCGCATGGGAATCGCGCCAGTCAGGCTATGCCGAGCTGTGACAAGGAGTTACGCGAACGGGGCTAGCGCCGATCGCGACCCGCTCCCAAATTGTCGCCTTCTACCCCCCCTCTATGGCGCGCATGGCCTGGTTCAAGAAAGAGCGCAAACCGCGCACGTCGGAACGGGTCAAACTGGAGATCCCGGCCGACGCGTGGGAGAAGTGCGACGAGTGCGGCCATATCGACATCAAGGATCGGTTCGTTCGTGCCCTGAATGTCTGCCCCAATTGCGGCCACCATCGCCGCATCTCCGCTCAGGAATACATCGACCTCCTCGTGGACGAGGGCTCGTGGCACGAGCTCGACACCCGGCTCCGGTCCACCGATCCCCTGCATTTCGAGAACTACAAGCAGCGCCTCGAGACCGCGATCCATAAGGCGGGGCCGCTCGAGGCCGTCCGCACCGGCTACGGCCGGCTGGACGGGATACCGGTCGGCGTGGGCGTGATGGATTTCAACTTCATGGGTGGCTCGATGGGCTCGGTGGTGGGGGAGAAGCTCGCCCGGATCGCGCGGCGCTCGGCCGAGCGGCGGACACCGCTGATCATCGTGTCCGCCTCGGGCGGGGCGCGGATGCAGGAGGGCGTGCTGTCGCTCATGCAGATGGCCAAGACGTCGGTCGAGATCGCGCGGCTGCGCACGGCGCGCGTTCCGTTCATCTCGATCCTCACCAACCCCACGACCGGCGGCGTATCCGCTTCCTACGCCATGCAGGGAGACGTGATCGTGGCCGAGCCGGGAGCGGTGGTCGGATTCGCGGGGCCTCGGGTGATCAAGCAGACCATCGGGCAGGACCTGCCGGAGGGGTTCCAGACCGCCGAGTTCCTGCTCGAGCACGGCATGGTGGACGCCGTGGTGCCGCGGAGTGAGCTGCGCGACACCACGGGTCAGCTGCTGCGTCACATGGCGGGCCGGCAACCGGCGGAGGCTGCCGACTGAGCCTGTTGTCCTTCGAGGACGCCTGCCGCTTTCTCTTCGCACGACAAGGGAGCCGCATCAAATGGAGCCTCGGACCGACCGAGGGGCTCCTGCGCGTGCTGGGTCATCCCGAGCGCCATTTCCCCGCCGTGCACATAGCGGGGAC
>DATNOR010000148.1:0-19545 GCA_035601235.1 Gemmatimonadales bacterium | reverse complement strand
CCCCGCAAGCGATGGACCTGATTGCGCAGCGCGCCGAGCGACTGCTTGGTGTTGAGGAGCGTCTGCGCCGCCGTGCCGCCCATGGCCAGAATCACGGCCGGTTTCACCAGCTCGATCTGGCGCAGCAGATACGGGAGGCAGGCGGCGATCTCGTCGTACTGCGGGACCCGATTTTCGGGCGGTCGGCATTTGACCACGTTACAGATGAACACCCGCTCGCGCGGCAGGTCGATCGCCGCCAGGATCTTGGTAAGCAGCTCCCCGGCGGGGCCCACGAACGGCCGGCCCGTTTCGTCTTCCACGCGCCCCGGGCCCTCCCCCACCACCACCAGGCGCGCGTCGGCCGCGCCTTCGCCCGGGACCGTGTGCCGGCGCGCTTCGCATAAGCGGCACTTGGTGCACCCGGCCACGAGGTCGGCGATCGCGCCGAGCGAGCCGGCCTGCGGCACCGGGTCGTTCGAGAACAGGTCGCCGCCGGGGGGATCGTGGGAGAGGCCGGCAGGAGGCAGTCCTTCGGGCTTCCCCAGGCTGGCGCCCGGGGTCAGTAGTGGTGGGCTTTCGGAAGGGGCAACTGACCCCGGGCGCAAGCCCGGGGTAGGGCCATCCGGCAGGATCACCGGATCCCCCCCCAGCAGCCGCTGCTGTTCGAGGAATTCGCGCGCCAGTGCCCGCCCGTCGCTCACGTCAGCGCTTGCTCCACCGCGTCGAGGATTCGTTCCGCCACGTCGCGTTTGTCGAGCAGCGGCAGCTCGATCGGCGTGCCGCTCTTCCCGATGATCGTGACGCGATTCGTGGAGACTTCAAACCCCGCGCCGGGCTCGAGCGCGTTGTTCAGGATGATGTAGTCGAGATGCTTCTCGCGCAACTTCGCCTGGGCTTGCGCCACGCCGTTCCCCCCCTCCGCCCCCGGCGCCTCCAAGGCAAACCCGACCACCAGGCACCCCGGCGGCCGCTTGAGCGAGGCGAGGATGTCGGGCGTCGCTTCGAGCTCGAGTGTGAGCGTGCCGCTCGCGCGTGGGCGCTTGGCGGCCGCGGGCTGGAGGGGGCGATAGTCGGCGGGGGCCGCGGCCATGACCAACAGGTCCGCGTGTTTCGCGAGGCCGTCGACGGCGCGCTGCATCTCCGCCGTCGTCTCGACGCGGTGCGTGGTCACCCCGAACGGGAGCGGCAGGTCGGAGGGTCCCGACACGAGCACCACCGCGGCGCCGCGCGTGTGGGCGGCCTCGGCGATAGCGTAGCCCATGCGCCCGCTCGACGGGTTCGTCACGACGCGCACCGGATCGAGGTGCTCCCGCGTCGGGCCGGCGGTGACCACGACCTGCTTCCCCAGCCACGGCGCGCGCTGCTCGAGCAACCGCGCTGCGGCGGCGAGCAGCGCCTCGGGTTCGCTCATCCGGCCGGGCCGCTCGCTCGGCCCCTCCGCCAGCGGCCCGGTCTCGGGTCCGATGAAGTGCCACCCGCGCGCCGCGAGGGTCTTCAGGTTGGCGCGGGTGGCCGCATGGGCGTACATGGCGTCGTTCATGGCCGGCGCCGCGAGCACCGGCCCGGTCCGCGCCAGGAGCAGGGCGGTGAGCACATCGTCGGCGAGCCCCAGCGCGGCGCGGGCCAAGAGGTGCGCCGTGGCGGGAGCGACGATCGCCAGGTCGGGCTGGCGCGCCAGCGCGATATGCGCCAGCGCCCGATCGGGCTGCCACAGCGAGGTGAGCACGGCACGCCCAGTGAGCGCTTCGAAGGTGACGGGCCGCACGAACTCGGCTGCGGACGCGGTCAGCACCACGTCCACCGCCGCCCCACCCTCGGTGAGCCGCCGGGCGAGCGTGCAGCTCTTGTAGCACGCGATTCCGCCCGACACGCCGAGGAGGACGTGCCGGCCGGCGAACGACATCAGCCTTCCTGCCGCCGCCGCCGGACGAGCTTGTAGGTGAGCCGGCCGCGCACCAGCTCGTCGAACGCGCGGGTGGTGAGCTTCTCCTCGAAATCCACCGAGCGATCGCGCGGGAACTCGTTCACGAAACGGGCGAACTTGGCGGCCACGAGAACGCCCAGGTACTTGTTCTGCGTCTGCGCGGCCACTTCGCTCGGGGTTATGATCCGCATCACCTGCTCCTTCCGGTAGACTGACTCAGTTGGGCTGCCTCGGTCCTCAGCTGCTGCACGAAGGTCGACAGCAGACTCGCCATGTCGCGCGGCGGGTTTGGCGCGACGTCGCGTCCCTGCACCAGCTCGACCACCTCCCGCACCGCCGTGTCGAGGTCGTCGTTCACGAGCACGCGGTCGTACACCTCTCCGATGTCGCGCCGCGCCGTCTCCACCTCGCGCATCGCGATGGCGATGCGCTGCGAGAGCTCCGCTTCCGTCTCGGTGCGCCGCTTGCGGAGCCGCTCGACCAGGACGCGGGGCGACGGCGGAATCACGAAGCTGACCACGGATCCCGGTCGCGGGTACGCTTTCCGCACCTGGCGCGCCCCCTGCACTTCCACGTCCAGCACCACGTGCCTCCCGCTCGCCAGCACGCGCTCGACCTCGCTCCGCAGCGTGCCGTACAGCTCGCCCGCGTAGGGCGCCCACTCGAGGAACGCGCCCGCGTCCCGGCGCCCTAGGAACTCGTCCCGCGTCAGGAAGTGGTACGCTGCGCCGTCCTGCTCCCCGGCTCGCGCCTTCCGCGTGGTCGCCGACACCGAGTACCCGAACAGGTCGGGGTGCCGGGTCACGAGCTCCCGCGCGATGGTCGTTTTCCCGCCGCCGGAGGGGGCGGCGAGGACGACGACGCGCGGCGCTGGCGTCACTCCAGGTTCTCGAGCTGCTCCCGGAACTTCTCGAGCTCGCCTTTCATCGCGATGACCGTCTGGGCGATCACCGCGTCGTTCGCCTTGGATCCGATCGTGTTCACCTCGCGCAGCACCTCCTGCGCCAGGAACCCGAGCTGCTTCCCCACCGCCCCGTCGCCCGCCAGCGCCTCGCGGCAGGCCGCGAGGTGACTGCGCAGCCGCACCAGCTCCTCGGTGATGTCGACGCGGTCGGCGAGCAGCGCGACCTCGACCGCGAGGCGCTGCTCGTCCACCGGCACCCCGGCCGCCAGTTCCCCCACGGCCTTCTTCAGGCGGGCGAGCTCGGCGCCGAGCCGCTCGGGCGCCCGGTGCTCGACCGCGAGGGCGCCCTCGGCGAGCGCGTCGAGCCGGCCCACGAGCTCCGTTGCCAGGGCCGCGCCCTCGCGTGCCCGCATAGCGACCAGCTGCTGTACCGCGCGCTCGACGATCGGCTCCACCTCGCTCCACTCGGCCGCCGCGCCGTCGCGCTCCAGCGCCAGGACGTCCGGATGCCGCGCCACGAAGGCCAGATCGACCTCGCCCCTGAGCTTGAGCTGCTTCTTGAGCTCCCGCGCCGCCGCCAGCACCTGGCGCGCTCGGGCCAAATCGAGCGTGACCGCGGACTCCGTCGCCGGCGGCTCGCTCCAGCGCGCCGAGAGCGTCACGTGCCCGCGCTCGAGCAGGCGGCGCAGCCGCTCGCGCAGCTGGCTTTCCGTGCCCGCCAGCTCGAACGGCAGCTTCAGCTGCGGGTTGAAGTAGCGGTGGTTCACCGAGCGGATCTCGATCGAGAGCCGCCCGCCGAGGACGCTGCCTTCAGCCGAGCCGTAACCCGTCATGCTCCGCGGCACAGACTCTAAAGCTAGCCGGTCAATTCGTGAACAGCCATCGCACCCCGTAAAACTGGTAGTGACGCGGGTAGTCGAGCCCGGGCACGTAGCTCCCGGTCGCCAGCGTCGCGTTGCGCTCGATCCAGAAGATCGTCACGCCCGCGATGCGGATCTCGACGTTCAGCTCGCCGAACGTCTTGCCGGGCAGCGCCAGCGGCGCGCCGCTCGAGTCGAGCCCCGCCACGCCCCGGCTCCACGACTCCGACGCGGCTTCCACGCGGAGCGCGAAGATGCCGCTCCGGTACACGCGCCAGAACCGCGAGTAGAACGTGAGCGACACGCGCGTGTGATACGGCGGCTCGAAGTCGTCGCCGCCCCGCACGATCGGGTCGAAGTACCACCCGGCGAGCTCGAGTCCGGGCACCAGGCGCACCACGCCGTGGGTCGTGAAATAGCGGGCGCGCGGGGCGGGCCCGAATCGGGCGACCGACCCCAGGCTCACCGGAACGCCGATCGGCGCGAACGCGTCGCGTCGCGTCTGGCCGACCTCCCACGTGATCCAATCACGATCCCAACGCAGCGCGCCGGAGACGTCGACGGTGCGTTGCAGCGTGTCGGCGGTATCGACGGCGGCCTGGAGGTCCTTGGCCCACGCGAAATCGCCGTGCACGGAAAACCCGGCGGGGAGCGTGAGCCCCGCCGCGAGGTGGGCGCGGTCGCCGGTACGCCCCAGGCTGTAGCGGGCGCGGCGGACGTCGCCCCACAGGGTGAGCTGCGGGAGCGGACTCCAGCCGGCGCTCCCCTCGAGCTGCCACGGCCGCGCCTCGTCCTCGGTCCGGAAGACGAGGCCCAGGTGCGCGCGCGGCCAGTCGCTCGACAGCTCGAGGCTTCCCTGCGACACGTGGCGGTCGAGCACGGCCGTGTCCTTGCTGGTGCTCGCCGTCGCGAAGCTCGCCTGCGCGGAGAGCCCCAGCCCGTCGTCGCGCGTCGCGGCAAACAGGCGCACGATCCCGTCGCGCCGCTGGCTGTGCCAGTCGGCAATGGCGGTCCCGGCGCTGCGGTGCCAGGTCGAGCTCTGGACCTGGTACTGCGCCCCCAGGTGGGGGTTGGGCAGATACTCCGCCTTGAGCCACAGGTCGACCGAGTTGAACGGTGTGTTGGAAGAACCGGAGATGCCGTCGTTGTTGTTGTAGTCGGCGAGCAGGGAAAGGCCCAACCCCGAGCGCCAGCGGCGCAGGTAGGCGCCGCGGTAGTTCGCCGTACTGACCTCGCCGCTCGCGACGCCGACCTGGGACGTGATCGCCGTGGAGCGCTGGCGCAGCGTGACGAGGTATACGCGCAGCGCGGCCGGGAGCACGACGACGTCCACGCGCTCGAGCGGCGCGAGCGAGATGCGGGCCGGGTCGAGATACAGCGAATCGCGCCCCAGCGGGAGATAGGGAACGCCGTCCCAATAGAGCTCGAGCCCCGCCGGCCCGCGTCCGCCGTACAGCACCGGCTCCGCCGCGCCGTAAATCCCACCCCGCGCCACGTACACGCCGGGAATGTGGGCCAGCAGATCGGACAGCGTCTGGATGTTCGAGAGGGCGAACGAGTCGGCGGTGAAGCTGTAGCGCGTGCCGCGGGGGGCTGGGCCGGCAGGAATCCGCGCGGGGAACACCGGGAGGTAGCGGGCGACGGTGTCGGCCCTCGTGCTGTCGCGACGCGCGGTCGAATCGCGGGCGGTGGAATCGCGGACGGTGGTGTCGCGCCGTGCCGTAGTGTCGACTTGCGCCGCCGCCGCGGCCGCGAGCGAGAGCAGAACGGCCGCGCAGCCCAGGCCGCGCGTCACGCCCCCGCGCGCTTGAGGATGAACTCGGTGAAGAGCCGCACACCGACCGCGGTGGGACCCTTGACCTGGTGCGGCCCCTCGCCTTCGGTGTAGGCCGTTCCGGCGATGTCGAGGTGCACCCAGGGGAAGCCCTCCGCGAATTCGCGCAGGAACCAGCCACCCGCGATGGACCCGGCTCCCCGGCCTCCGGAGTTCTTCATGTCCGCGATGTCCGACTTGAGCAGGTCGCGATACTCCTCCCACAACGGCAGCGGCCAGCAGCGCTCGCCCGCGCGCTCGCCCGCCTCGCGGACTTCGGCGAGCAAGGCCTCGTCGTTGCCCATCATGCCGATCGCGACCTGCCCCAGCGCGACGACGACCGCGCCCGTGAGCGTGGCGATGTCGATCACGGCCACCGGCTTGAAGCGCTTCACATACGACAGGGCGTCGCACAGGATCAGCCGTCCCTCGGCGTCGGTGTTGATGATCTCGATCGTCTTTCCCAGATGACTCTTCACCACGTCGCCCGGCTTGACCGCCGTTCCGGAAGGGAGGTTCTCCGTCGACGGGATGACGCCGACGACGTTGAGCCGCGGCTTGAGCCGACCCAGCGCTTCGAACGTCCCCAGCACGGCCGCCGCGCCGGACATATCGAACTTCATGTCTTCCATGTTCTGCGCCGGCTTGATCGAGATGCCGCCCGAATCGAACGTGACACCCTTCCCCACCAGCGCTACCGGTGGGTCGGCCGCTCCCGCGCCGCGGTACTCGAGCACGATGAAGCGCGGCTCCTGTTGGCTGCCCTGCGCCACCGCCAGCAGCGCGCCCATGTTCTCCTGCCGCATCTGGGCCCGGTCGAGCACGCTGCAGGTGAAGCCGTGCTGGTCGGCGAGCTGCTTGGCCCGGTCGGCCAGGTAGGCCGGCGTGCACACGTTGCCGGGCTGCATCTGGAGGTAGCGGGTCAGGAAATGGCCGGCGGCAATCGCTTCGCCCAGCCGCTCCCCGGCGCCGACGGCCTTGGCTTCCTTCGCGTCGCACGCGACGGCGACCGCCTCGACCTCGGCCTTCGGCTCGTCGGGCGCGGCCTTGAGCTCGGTGAAGGCCCAGGCCCCCTGCGCCGATCCCTCGACCACGACCTGCCCCACGTCGGCGGCGGCGATGCCGTTGCGGGCTTCGGCGGCGAGCGCGAACGTGAATTGCGTCGCGCCCAGGGCACGAGCGCGCTTCGCGGCGACGGCGGCAGCCCGTCGAATGGCGGCGCGCGTCACTTCCCCCGTCTTTCCCAGCCCCACCAGCAGCAGGCGCTGCGGCTTGGCGCCGCTCGGGTAGAGCAGCGCCGTTTCATCACGCTTGCCCTTGAAGTCGCCGCTCGTGATCGCGCGTGCCACGACCCCGCCCGCCGCGCGGTCCAGCTCCGCGAGCGACGCGGGGACCGCGCCACCCTGCGCCAGCGCCACGGCGAGCAGCGGCGTCTCGATTTGGGCGAGCGGTGCCGTGAGGGTCGTGCCGGTCATCTTAGACATGCTCGATTATGCCTTCGGCGAATCGCGAGGTCGAGACCTCCGTCGCGCCGGGCATCTGCCGGGCGAGGTCGTACGTGACGCGGCGCGACCGGATCGCGCCGCCGAGCCCCCGCACGATCGCCTCCGCCACGTCGGTCCAGCCGAGCTCCTCGAACATCATGGCGCCCGACAGGATCACGCTCCCGGGGTTGACCTTGTCGAGCCCCGCGTACTTGGGCGCGGTGCCGTGCGTCGCCTCGAACACGGCGAAGCCGTCGCCCACGTTGCCGCCGGGCGCCAGCCCCAGGCCGCCCACCTGCGCCGCCGCCGCGTCGGACAACAGGTCGCCGTTCAGGTTGGGGGCCGCGATCACCGAGTACTCGTCGGGGCGCAGCACCAGCTGGGCAAACATGGCGTCAGTGATGCGGTCCTTGATCACTACCCGTCCCCCGTCCCCCGTCTCCCCTCCCGCGTCCGCCTCTGGTACCGTCCGGTCGCCGAACTTTTCTTTCGCGACCTCGTATCCCCACTCCCGGAACCCGCCCTCGGTGAACTTCATGATGTTGCCCTTGTGCACCAGCGTCACCGAGCGGCGGCCGGTACGGAGCGCGTACTGGATCGCCTTCACCACCAGGCGCTGCGAGCCGAACTGCGACATCGGCTTGATGCCGATCGCGCTGCCGGGCCGGATCTTGGCGCCAAACCGCTCCGTCAGAAAGCCGATCACGGCATCGGCTTCCCCGCTGCCGGCGCGGTATTCCACGCCGGAGTACACGTCCTCGATGTTCTCTCGAAAGATCACGACGTCGAGGCGCTGGGGCTCGCGCATCGGGCTCGGCACGCCCTCGAAGTAGTGCACCGGGCGGATGCAGGCATACAAGTCGAGCAGCTGGCGCAGGGTGACGTTGAGCGACCGGATCCCGCCGCCCACCGGGGTCGTGAGCGGGCCCTTGATGGCGACGCGGTGCGCCCGGATCGTGTCGAGGGTCGCGTCGGGGAGCCAGTTGCCCACCTGCTTGAAGGCCTTCTCGCCGGCGAGCACTTCGAGCCACTCGACGCGCCGCTTGCCGCGGCCGACCTTGTCGACCGCCGCGTCGAACACCCGGCGCGCCGCGCGCCAGATGTCGGGTCCCGTCCCGTCTCCTTCAATAAAAGGAATGACCGGGCGGTCGGGCACCACCCATTGGCCGTCCCGGTATTGGATGCGCTCGCCCATCGTAGGACGCTCCTGCGGGGAATATCCGGTTTCTGTCAGCGGTAAGGTGGGTGGAGTCTACACGACCCAGCCAGGGTTGCGCCAGGCGAAACGCTCACCGTACACTTGAGACGATGCGCAGCGCTCCGAGATCGATACTCTTCACGCTGGCGGCCGCCTGCTGGCTCGCCGCGGGTCCGGGCGGGCTGACCGTCCGGGAGGTGCTCGTGTGCCGCCATCACGCCGCGCACCACACGGCGGGTCACCATCCCGCGTCTCCGGCGGACGGCCCGTGCTTCTGCGACCAGATGGCGGGCGCGCTCGATCTCGCGGTCTCGACGGCCGTTCCCACGCCGCTGGCGCCCCCGTTGAGCATCCTGCCGCCGGTTGCCGCACCATCGCCCCTGTCCCGAGTCCCCAGTCCCCAGTCCCCAGCTTTTCCCCCGGTTCCCCCGCCTCCGAACGCGCTCGGCTGACCTGAACCGTTAGCCACCTACAACCCGGAGAGATACGTATGCGCAGAGCGCCGTGGTGCGCCCTGCTGTGGTGCGTCGCGGCACCCGTCGCGGCGCAGGAGCGCGCGGTGACGTTCGAAGAGCCTCAGCCCGTCGCCGTGACGGGATTCGCCGTCGGGCGCGCCGATTACGACCGAGTGGCCCGCAGCAACAGCTTCACGGCCGGCAAGATCGGGGTCAGTCTCTTCAAGCCCGTGGGGGACGTGTATCTGTTCGCCCAGCTGACGACGGCACTGGAGGGCACGGAAACGTCGACCGAGATCGACAATCTGCTGGTCAGCTGGACTCCGCACCGGGCGAACCAGTGGACCCTGGCGTTCGGGCGGTTCGACGCCCCCATCGGCTTCGAGCGGGACGACGAGCCCCTCAACTTGATCGCCACCAATTCGTTCAACTTCGAGTTCGCTCGACCAGGCAAGCTGACCGGCGTGCAGCTGCACTACACCGCGTCTCCGCGGGCCGAGGTCTGGGCGGTGGCGGCCAATGGTTGGGACGTGGCGGTGGACAACAATCGGGGCAAGACCGCGCTGCTGCGGGCACAGGTCATCCCGATCCCCTGGGTCACGGTCGGGGTCACGGGCGTGTACGGCCCCGAGCGCGACTCCACCGACGCGAACCAGCGCTCGCTGCTCTCGGGCGACGTCACGATCGACCGCGGCCGCCTGATCGTCGGCGCCGAGGTGAACCTGGGTCGCGAGCAGGAGGGCGGCACCAATCCGACGTGGCGCGGCGCGGCCGTCACCGGATTCCTGCGGCTCGGCCGAAAGCTCGGCTTCACGGCGCGCTACGACCAGATGGAAGACACGGACGGCCTGCTCACCGGCACGCCGCAGATCCTGCGGTCCGTGACGGTGGGACCGATGTGGTACTCGAGCAGCGCGCGCGAAGGGATCTTCAGCAATATCGAGCACACCCGCTTTCACGTGCCGCAGATCGCCCTGCGAGCGGCCGTCCGGGCGGATTGGTCTCCGCAGCCGTTCTTTCCCGACGCCGCCGGGGCGCTCCAAGGCTCGGATACGAAGGGCGTGCTCGAGCTGGTGTACGTCTTCTAGCGGAGGAAGCGTCATGCTCTACGACCTCGGACGCGCCGACCTTCGCATCAAGTGGCTGGTCACGTGTCTGCTCGCGACGCTCGGCGTCTCATACGTGTTCGGGGCACTGATGGTCTCGCTGTACGCGGGCTTCACGCCCGAGCGCGTGGCGGCCACGTACACCGGACGCGAGATGTCGATGCCGATGCCGCCCGAGACGACCATGGTCATGGAGCACGCCATGTCCATGGCCGATTTCGCGAAACCCGAGGTGCACGAGGTCGACACCAACCTGCTGATACAGGACACGCACGTGCACGTCCCGATGTACGGCGTGATCGCCGCCGCCCTGTCGCTCGTGGTGGCGGGGCTGTCGCTCCCCCAGCGGTGGGCGCTCGCCCTCATCACGCTGCTGTTTTCCGCCCCGTGGCTGGACTTCGCGGGGATGTGGCTCACCAAGTTCGTCTCGGCCCGCTTCGCGGCCGTCACTCTGATCGGAGGATGGGCTATGGGCGTGGGTTACCTCGCCGTCACCGCACTGGCTATCCACCAAATGTGGCTTCGCACGAGAGGAGTCGACCGATGAATCTGCTGCTCCGCGGGGCGGCGATCGCCGCCGTCCTCCATATCACCCCCGCCGTGGTCCTCGTGAAGCGGCCCGACGCCGTGCAGGCGCTCCTCCCCGGCGCCGACACCTACCTCGCGCGCGATGTCCATTTGAGCGACCCGGACGCGCACCGGCTGCACGAGCTCGTGGACTGGAGTCCCGAGGACGGCGTGCTGACGTTCTACAGCGGAAAAGCGGGCACCACCGGCGTGGGCGCCCTGACGTTCGTCCGAGTCGATACGCCCCATGGCCCGATCGAAGTGGCCGTCGGTTTCACGCCCCGGGGCGCCGTGCGCGGCGTGATCGTCACGAAGGCCACCGTCGAGATGAAGCCGTGGGTGCTCGAAGCAGTGGGCGCCGGTCTGGTCGAGCGCTATCGCGCGCTCAAGCCGGGCGACGTGCCGGCAGGGGCCGCCGCGCTGGCGGGGCACGTCGGCAACCTCGCCGTGTACATTGCCGGAGAGGTGGATAAAGGAGTGGCCCGGGCGCTGGCGGCGTACGGGACATTCTATGCGGTCCGCAACGTGGGAGCGTGACAATGCGTCTCCTGAATATGCACTTGGATTGGCGTCGCACACCGTGGTCGTTGCTGCTGCCGCTCGCCTGCGTGCTGAGTGCCTGCGAGGTGGGCCCGGGTGGACCCCTGGGCCTCGGCGGGGACAACGGCGGGATCGCGATCTCGGGCACCGGCGGCGGTACCGGCGCGGACACCCTCAGCTTCGCGGTGCAGCCGAGCAACGCGACGGCGGGCAACATCATCACGCCGCCCGTTCAGGTCATCGTGCGCGACTCGCTCGGCAACGTCGACACCAGCTTCACGGCAGCCATCACGATCACGATCGCCGTCAATCCCGTGGGCGGGACCTTGTCCGGCACTACCAGTGCGGCGCCCGTGAACGGCATCGCCCAGTTCGGGGACTTAAGCATCAACACGCCCGGCACGGGCTATGTGTTGCGGGCCAGCGCGTCCGGGGCGGTCGGCGTCTCCTCGAATCCCTTCGACATCCTCGCGCCCTAGCGGTCCGCCCGCTTCAGCCGGCGGCGCGGCCCCGGTCGCTCCAGGCGATCTCGAAAAAGCCGTTGCAGCGGTGGCACCGCATGCCCGCCGGCTCGCCCTCGAGGCGAGCCCGGTCGCGACAGTTCGGGCAGACGGCGTAGCGTGGTCCCCACGAGCTGGGGAAGCGCGGCGAGTTTTTGGGGCTCGTCACGACCGACCAGCGCAGCGCGGGCGTGGGTGACAGCTGCAGATCGCCGCGGCGCACGCTCACCGGCTTGCCACGCACGTCCAGGATGGCATCGGCGGGGGTGAGCTTGAGGATGCGGTACCAGGCGCCCCGGCGCAGCGGAGACTTCACGTCCGCCTTGAGACGGGCCCACTGGAATGCCGTCGGCATCCTCGACCTCCCGCCAAAGACGAGTGTACGCTGGTACGTGGGGGGCTCGCCGTCAACCAGTCAGTGGCACGTGCCCGAGCCCTGGTCGTGGAACGTCTCTCCTGGCAGAGGCACGAATTCCCAGGTGTAGCGGTCCGCGTACAACGTGAGCTTGAGGACGCCGAACGCGTCCGAGATCACCTCGCTGTTCGGATGAATGGCGACGGGCAGGGCGGTGCTCTCGCCTCCCGTGCCTACATCGATGGACCGCAGCCCGCGCATTGAGTCCAGCGCGCCATCGGGCGTCATGGACGCCAAGCGCTCGTACTGGTGCTGCTGTCCGTTGAGGACCAGGTCCGCGCCGGCGGCGTACAGCCGGTTCCACAGGTTCGTCACCGACTCGTCCGACGTCCACCCGGGCGTGTTGGACGAGAAGAAGCGCGGCTGGTGGAACGCGGCGAGCGTGCACTTTTTCGGATTGGCCGCGAGATCGTTCTGGAGCCACACGTCCTGCGCCGACCCGACGCCACCGGGGACGTGCGTCGTATTCGAGTTGAGCACGATGATGTGCCACGCGCCGAGGTCGAAGCTGTAGTAGCCCTGGCCGCGCGGTCCGGCGCGATCCCCGAAGTAATCGAACGCGCCGTCCGCCGTGCCGCTCTGATACTCGTGATTGCCGAGCGTCGCCCAAGTGCGGGCCTTGTGGCGGCCCCAGGTGGGGTCATAGCAGCTCTGATAGTAGGTTGCATCGGGGAAGACGTTGTCGCCGAGCGTCAACACCGTTCCGGGAATGCCGGCGACGAGGTCGGCCGTGGACTCGGCGCGCTCTTCCGTGCCGCAGCTCGCGATGTTGCCCGCCACGATCAGCACGACGCCGCTGTCCACCCCGCCCCCGCCCCCGCCGCTGACGCTCGCCGTGGTCGTGGCCGGCTGACTCGCGAGTGCGGCCGCGTCCGTGACCGTCAAGGTTACAGTGTAGCTGCCCGCGGTCCCGTACACGTGCAGCGGCGTCGCCCCGGTGTCCGTCTGACCGTCTCCGAAGCTCCACAGGTACGCGAGCGGCAGGTTGCCGTCCGGATCGGACGAGCCGCTGCCGTCGAACCGGATCGTGTCCAGTCCGGAATAAGGACCGCCCGGGACGGCGACCGGGGGCTGGTTGGCCGGCGGCGGCGGGGGCGGCGGGGGCGGCGGCGCCCGATGGCAAGCTGTGGTCCCCGTGTCGGTCGCGGTCTGGCCCGCGACGGGAACGAACCGCCACGTATACGAGCCGTCGGCCAGCGTGAGTTGGAGCACGCCGTACACCTGACTGATGTTGACCTCGCTGTTGGCGATGCGATTCGTGTTCGGCTCGTCGAGCCCCTCCCCACCCGTCCCGATGATGATCTCGCGGATCCCGCGTGCCGAGTCCGCGGCCCCGTCCGGTGTCTGCGGCGCGAAGCGCTCGTAGTCACGGGAGTGGGCGTTGAGAATCAGGTCCGCTCCGGCGGCGTACAGGTCGTTCCAGAGCGGCTTGACGGCGTCGGTCGCGTAGAAGACGGTGTCGGTGTTGGAGTAGAACCGCGGCCGGTGCCACATGGCCAGCAGGCAATGTTGCGTCGTGGCGGCGAGGTCGGCCTTGAGCCATTGCTCCTGCGGCGAGCCCGCGCTCGTGGCGACGTAGGCGCTGTTGCTGTTCAGCACGACGATGTGCCAGGCGCCCAGATCGTAGCTGTAGTAGCCCTTGGTGGGGTCGCCCGCCGCGGCGCCGAAATAGCCGAAGTAGCCGTCCGCCGTGGGGCTCGACATGTAGTCCTGGTGCCCGGGCACCGGAGCGGTGCGGGCGAGATGCCGGCCCCAGCCCGGCCCATAGCAGGTCTGGTAGTTCGCGAGCGTACCGCCCGGCACCGCGTTGTCGCCCAGCGCGAACACCGTGCCCGGAATGGAGTCGAGCAGCGCGGCGGTCGCCTCGTCGTTGGTGCCATCGCAGCGCGCGATGTTGCCCGCGCCCACGAGCGTGACCGTCGCTACGGGGGTCGCGGCGCTCTGCGCCGCTGGCCCGAGCGGGGAGGCGGGGGCGCGATGGTCGTCTTCGACGCAGGCGACCGAGATGCACACAACAACAGCGGCTCGAGTGAGCCTCAGTGACATGTCCCCGAGCCCTGATCGCTGAAGCTCTGGCCCTGCATTGGGACGAACTGCCACGTGTAATGGTCCGCGTACAGTGTCAGCTTGAGGACACCGAACGCGTCCGAGATCACCTCGCTATTGGGATGAATCGCCACGGGCAGCGCCGTGCTCTCGCCGCCCGTCCCCACATCGATAGAGCGGATCCCTTGCACGTTGTCCACGACGCCGTCGGGCGTCATCGGCGTGAGCCGCTCGTACTGGTGTTGCTGGCCGTTCAGGACGAGATCCACGCCCGCCGCATAGAGGCGGGTCCAGAAATTCTTCACCCCGTCGTCGCTGGTCCAGCCGGGTGTATCCGACGAGAAGAACCGCGGCTGGTGGAACGTGGCGAGCGTGCACTTCTTGCTGTTGGCCGCGAGGTCGTTCTGGAGCCACACGTCCTGCGCCGAGCCGGCGCCGTCGGGCACGAAGCTCCCGTTCGAGTTGAGCACGATGATGTGCCACGCCCCGACGTCGAAACTGTAATAGCCGAGGTTACGCGGGCCGGCGCGGTCGCCCCAGTAATCCCACACGCCGCTTACGTGGCCGTTGTAGTAATCGTGATTGCCCAGCGTGTTGTACGTGCGTGCCTTGTGCCTGCCCCAGGACGGGTCGTAGCAGGTCGTGTAGGCGCTCGCGTCCGGGACGACGGCGTCTCCCAACGTCAGCACCGTTCCCGGGAGCGTGTCCAGCAGTTGCGCGGTGAGCTCATCGCGCGTGGAGCTGCAGCTCGCGATGTTGCCCGCGACGATCAGGGTGACCGCCGAGTCGGTCGGCGGCGGAGGCGGAGCCGTCGCGATCGTGGCCGACGTAGTGCCCGGCGCACTCGACGCGCCGCGACTGTCGGTCACCACCAGGGTCACAGAGTACGTCCCGGCTGCCGCGTAGCTGTGGGCCGGCGTCGCGCCGGTGCCGCTCGCGCCGTCGCCGAACGTCCAGGCATAGGTGAGCGGTGTGTTGCCGTCGGGATCGGACGAGGCGCTGCCATCGAACTGCACCGTACTCCCCGCCACGCCGGCGTACGGCCCGCCGGGCCGGGCCACCGGCGGCTGGTTGGGCGTCGAGCCGATGGTCGCAGTGGTTGTCGATGGGTTGCTCGCGGCACCGCGGCTGTCGGTCACGACGAGGGTCACGGTGTAGGTCCCGGTGGCCGCGTAGACGTGGGTGGGCGCCGCGCCGCTGCCGTTCGCGCCATCGCCGTAGGACCAGGCGTAGGTGAGCGGCGTGTTGCCGTCAGGGTCCGACGACGCACTGCCGCTGAAATGAATCGTGTCGCCCACGGCGCCCGCGTACGGCCCGCCGGGGCGCGCGGTCGGCGCCTGGTTCGGGGGCGGCGGGGTGGGCGCGCCGTGACCGGCGTGGCACGGGGCCGTGCCGGCATCCGTGAACGTCTTGCCGGCGACGGGCACGAACTTCCAGGAGTACGACGCGGAGTCGAGCGTGAGCTGCAGCACGCCGAACGTCGTGTTGTTGCGGACTTCGCTGTTCGCCGCCGGTGTCCCGAACGAATAGCCGGATTCGCTCCCGCCCGTTCCCACCACGAACTCGCGAATGCCGAGCTGCGGGTCTGCTGCGCCCGTGGGCGTCTGGGGGGCGAAGCGTTCGTAATTATGCTCGTGCCCGTTCAGCACCAGCTCCGCATGGGCGTCGTACAACACTTGCCACGCGGCCTGCACGGCGGTGGTGCCGCCGTGGGTCGTGCCCGAGCTGAAGCGCGGCAGATAGAAGTAGGCGACCATGCAGCGCCCCGACGCCGCGGCGAGGTCGTTCTTCAGCCACTGGAGCTGCGTCGATGTGGCGCTGATATCGATCTGCGAATTGAGCGCCACCACATGCCAGGCACCGAAGTCGTAGCTGTAGTACCCCTTCCCCGCCGTCCCCGCAGCGCTCCCGAAATAGCTGAAGTAGGCGGAGGCGCCGGAGGTGTTGTAGTCGTGAATCCCCGGCGTGGGACGGGTACGCGCCTTGTGGCGACCCCAGGTCGGGTTGTAGCAGTTCGTGAAGTCGCTCGAGGTGCCGTCGGGATACACGTTGTCGCCCGACGTGAACACGGTCCCCGAGATCGCGTCGAGCAGTGCGGCGGTCTGCTCGTCGCCCGTCGAGCTGCAGTTGGCGATGTCGCCGGCGCCCACGAGCACAACGCCGCCCGGTGGGGGTGGCGGCGGAGGCGGTGGGGGCGGCGGAGGCGGAGCCGGATCGTGGCAGCTCCCCGACCCGGAATCGGTGAAGCTCGAGCCCGCGATGGGGATGAATTCCCACGTGTATGCATTGGAGCCGTCGGCACTGAGCGTGAGCTTGATCACGCCGTACGTCGAGCCGTTGCGGACCTCGCTGTTGGGGGCGACCGATCCGAAGGAAGTGTGGCCGGCTCCGCCCGTGCCGACGACGAATTCCCGGATCCCGAACGCCGTGTCCGCCGTGCCGTCCGGGGTCTGGGGCGCGAACCGCTCGTAGTTCTGGAAGTGCGCGTTGATCACGATCTCCGCGCCGGCCGCGTAGAGGTCGTCCCACAACGGCCGGACGGCCGTGTTTCCGCCGGCGGAGCTGCCCGAGAAAAAGCGGGGGCTGTGCCAGTAGGCCAGGGTGCAGCGTCGGGAACTGGCTGCGAGATCGGCACGGAGCCACTGCTCCTGGGCTGAACCGGCGCTCGTCCCCCTCTCGCTGTTCAGCACCACGACGTGCCAATCGCCCAGGTCGTAACTGTAGTAGCCCTGCCCGGACGTCCCCGCCGCGGCCCCGAAATAATTGAAATACCCGGACGCGCCGCTCGTCTTGTACTCGATCTCACCCGGCGTCGGGCGCGTGCGCCCCTGGTGGCGGCCCCACGTAGGGCCATAGCACTTGCTGAACTGGTCTTTCGACCCGTTGTCGTAGGCCAGGTCCCCGACCGCGAACACCGTTCCGGGAGTTGCGTCGAGCAGCTTCGCCGTAGCTTCGTCGGCGTTGCTACTGCAGCGGGCGATATCGCCCGCTCCGACGAGCACCTGCCCGTTGGTGATAGTGGCGAAGCTGGGAGCGCCGGGCGTGGGGGGCGCGAGCGGTTCCGTCAGACGATTGTCCTCGCGACAGGTGGCGAGGAGCAGGGCGCTCGCGACGCTGATCAGGGCGCCACGGGCGATGGTACAGCATGCGGGCATGGGCAAGGCCTCGGGACGGGCTCGGGTCGAGCCTGGCCTTCGCACGAGTCGTGCGGCCGGAGTTCATTGTGTAACTGCTTATCCGGCGCGACGTTGCCGGAAGGTTGAGGAGCCCCCGGTGCTGCGACGATCCAACATGAATCAGGAGTTGTGGTGCGCGGAGAGAAGCGTGGACGCGACAGTCACTCCACCGGCCAGGGCGCGGTCATGAGGACGCATCCTCAGGATACGCCCTGGTCGGTCCGGCTGACAGGCTGGGATCAGGAGATGACGGGGCGTTGGCGGCGCTGCGCCAGGTCCCGCGCGATCTCGGAGAGCCACGCGGCCGCGCTGCCGGCGCCGGGATTGAAGTGCCGGGCGGCACTCCAGGCGCGCTCCAGCGTCTCGGCCAGCACCTCATCGGTCGCCGCGGCATCGGCGAGCAGCGCGTACACGCGGGCGTACAAGGAGAGCCGGTGGCGCTCGCCGAGCTGTTCGTGAGCGCGGCGGTCACCAGCGGCCATGCGTTCGACGAGTTGAGCGTCCGACGCGGGCAGGTCAGTCATGGGCAGCCCTCGGAAGTGGGTTGTCGTTTCCGGCTCGGGCGACTACTGCACAAACTGCACAACTCTCTGAGAGTCGCAAGAGCGACACCCGGTAACGACTCGCGTGTGGCGTCGACGCCACATTTCCGGCCTATGATTGCTCGCGATCGCCTGAGAGGCTGAGGCGGGTGCCGTCGGCGAAGACCACGTCCGTGGTCTCCCAAACGAGTTTCAGCTTTTCGAGGGGTGTGTCGCGCAGCCGCTGATGGGCGACGCGGAACGGATTGAACCGCACGATGCGGGCGGGCTCACGCCGCGTCTGCCCCGGCGCGAGCGCCAGGTCGACCTTCAGGTGCGCGCTGTAGATCGAGTCGCCGAAGGTGTCGAGGAAGGTGGCGTCGCCCTGGAACGCGCGCATCGCCTTGGTGCCTTTGTTCTGGTACGCGAAGGCGAGCGAGATGTAGTCCTCGTACTGCTCGGAGGCGGGGTCCTTGGGCAGGTACATCTTCTTCACGATCGTGACGACGAGGAGGGGCGCGAGCAGCTGTTTGACGCTGTCCTGGCGCGCGCGCTCGGCCGCCGACGCGGCCGCGTCGGCCTGCCGCTTACGAGCCTGCTCTTCGCGAGCCCAGGTGACGATCTCGGCGACCGTCATGGTGTCGTGGGGGGCGCGCGCGGCGAACCCGGACTCGGCCACGACGCCGAGCAGCAAGCGCGCGGCGGCGAGGGACAGGTGGACGCTGTCGGCGGTTTTGAGGACGGAATCGAGCCGCGCTACCGGGACCCGCCGCGCGAGGAACGCGCGCTCCGGGCCGCGCGAGCCGCAGGCGGTCGCGAATGCGACGAGCAGACCGGCGGCGAGGCTGCGAGTCGACCAACGGGGGGATGCTGTCACCTCAGGTCAGGACCTCTTGGCGTTGTCCTTCGGTGCCGTGCATGGGCCAGATTGTACGGCCACAGCACTCTGCGCGCCGCTTGCTTCGGTCAACAACACGCCATTGGCACCGAGAGCCGCCGCTCTCTCCCGCAAACTTGCCGCACCGTCTGCGGGCGCGGCCACCGGAATGCCGTTGACTAAAAGGATCGGGCCGACCGAAGCCGACGGGGCCAGTGTCGCGACGAAGTGCCACGCAGTCTTGAGGTCGTTCAACGGAACGCCGTCGACGACGAAGAGCGCGACGGCAGCATGCCCCTGAGTCCCCGCGAGATTATCCAACTCCGACTGGCTTGTGAAAACCCGCACCTGGTCAGGGGAGATAGCCGGGCAGCGTTGTGCAGCGGGATTCAACTGCACCGCTTGCGAGGTCGCGCAAGCGACGCTCAGGGCCAACAAAGCCACTATTCCGAGCGATTTCATGGTCGAGCGCCTCTGTCGAATGCCGATAACAATGATGCGCATGACGATGCGAAGATGGAAGCACCAGAGCCCTCACACCAGGCAGCCACGGGCGGTTCTCGTTAGGATTCTCGATGCGGTTCTGAACAACAGTCCTCGATCCGCGTTTGGAGGAGACATGAAAGCACCTGCATGCTGTCTCGTTGCTGCCTCATTGGTCCTCCCCAGCCTCCTCGTCGCTCAGACCCGCCAGGCCAACGGGTCGCTCGCAAGCACGCCGCAGGAACTCTTACGTGTGCTCTCAGGGACCTGGCACTTCGAGCTGTATTCACAGGCTTCTACAAGTCCGCTCGCCTCTGGTCAACGGGAGATGCGCATGTTGGCTGATTCCACAAAACTTGCTTGGACGGAGACCGTTGGCCGATCTGACGCCGGAACCGGCATTCTTGGCTATAACTCGGCGACGGGTGCGTACTATGTGTTGGGCGCCCTCGAACATGAGCCCAGTCCTATGATTCTGATTGGACGCGCCGATAGCTCCGGCCACACGGTGGTTTTCGACGTCGCTGCCACGGACATCCGCCTGGCAAAGCCTGGGGTCTACGTCACCTCGGAACTGCGACTGGTGGATGCCGATCACTTCGAGTGGGTCACGTCGGATGGTCGCGGGCGGGGGATCTTCCGTCGCATCGGTCACTCGTGAGGCAGGCCCCCTTTCATGGCGATCACGTCCAAG
>DATNOR010000147.1:0-1776 GCA_035601235.1 Gemmatimonadales bacterium | reverse complement strand
CCGCGCGACTGCTGCACGTAGGTGCGATACGCCTCGGGGGTGGCACTCACGTCCCACGCCTCCCGCAGCGTCCAGCCCTTGGGCTCCATCAGCTGGCGGTACTCGTCGTAGTGCTCAGCGAGGCAGACCGCCAGCTCGAGCCGGACAGGCGTCCGCTGCGGCAGGTCCTGATACTCGAGGAACGACGCGCGCTTCTCGTTGGAGAAGGTGGTGCCGTTGAACTCGAAGGTCCCGCCCCACCAATGCGCCACGGTGGTGTACCGGCCGGGCCCGTTGGGCGGCAGCGCGGGCCACTCCGGTAGGAAGATGGGAGGGGGCGTGTACAGCCAAGCACGGCCGCCGTCGGGGAACCGCGCGCCCGGTTGACCCACCGTCTCGCCGATCGTGAAGTAGATGTCGTGCGGCGCGAGATCGACGGCGCCCGTCGTCATCCAGATCTGGAGCAACCCCGGATCGGTGTCGACGAACGCGGAGCGGCGGAACCGCTGCACGACCGCGGCGGGCGCCGAGTGCCACAGATTGAGGAGTAGATCGGCGCCAGCGGCGGCGTCGAGGCCCAGCGAGCCTTGGGCGATGTCCTCCGGGACCGCGGCTCCGTTCATCGCGTAGAGCGCCAGCGTGTCGGCCAGGCCGTAGGGCTCCAGGCGCGTCTTGAGGGTCGCGACGCAGTCGACAGCACGGCCACCGCGCCTGCGGCGGCGGCCCGCAGGTGACGTGTCGCTGTCGTCGACATCGATGCCCTCGAGCCAGATCACTCGGCAGCCGAGCGCCTTGAGCGCCAGGGCCCAGTGGAGGTAGACCCAGAGGTGACCCGCGCCGTTGGGGTACGCCACCGTATTGGCCGGCGCGAGGCAGACGGTGAGGCTCATGCGCCCGCCCGCTGCAGTGCCGCCGGCTGTGTGCTCAGCGCGGCGTTCAGCGCCGTCTCCAACACGCGCCGCGCGTCGAAATGCGTTTCGGCAATGTCACGGGCCGCGCGGCAATGGCGTGCGTAGTCGCTGGCGATGCCCTCCAGCGCCTCGACCGCCTCGGGGAGAGAGGTGAAGCGGAACATTCCCTCGCCGTGGGGCAGGTACGAGCTTGGGCCGGTGTGCTGCACCACGACCGGCTTCCCGCTCGCCAGGTAGCACAGCGTGCGATCGCTGACCCACGCGTTCTGGAATTCCATGCACGACGGCTTGGCACAGCTGAACTCGCCGCGCGACTGCTGCACGTAAGCGCGGTACGCCTCGGGGCTGCCGGCAACCTCGCGCGAGTCTCGCACCCACCACCCGTGGCTCTCGAGGTGGGCCCGGTCCGCTGCGTCCTTCTCGGCCTGCTTGAGGCGCCTCTCGCCCTCCGGATCGCGGTCGAGGAGGTACAACGCGAGCTCGAGCGGCTGGCTCGTGTGGCGTGGCAGATCGACGAAGTCGAGGAAGGACACGCGCTTTGTGTTATCGAGGAGCACGGTCTCCCCGTTTCGGTCCACCTTCAACCAGCTGGCCGAGGACCAGCTGGAGACAGTTGTGAAGGCTTCGGATCGGGCATCATAGGTCACGGGCCAGAGGTCGAGGCAGACCGGGGGACGGATGTGTGTCCACCGCAAGCCGCAGTCGGAGAAGCGAGCAGCGGGCGTGCCCACAGTCTCGCCCGTCGTCAGATAGCTGTCATGCGGGGGCACTTTGAGCTGCCCCGAGCTCATCCAGAATTGCAGCAGCCCCGGGTCGATGTCCACGAGCGCCGTGCGCCGGGCGCAGGCGAGTAGCCGCGGATCGATGGCGTAGTGGAAGTTCAGCA
>DATNOR010000146.1:0-11274 GCA_035601235.1 Gemmatimonadales bacterium | reverse complement strand
AGTGCTACTTCGCGGTTCCGATCAGCTGCTTGAACCGGGGATCGTCCTTGATGTCACGCCACCACCAGTGCGTGGACCGCGCGAACCCCGCCCGGTGCGCGGGATTCGCCGCCACCTGCTCCTTCAACAAGCGCAGTGCTTGGTCGCGGTCACCGAGCAGTAGGTAGGCAAACGCCTGAAACGACAGCAGTTCGACCTCAGGGTCCACGTCGGGGCCGCCGCGCGATCGGGCCAGCACGTGGCGCGCGCTGTCGGCGAGCCCAGCACGCGCCAGTACGGCCGCAACCCCGTTCTGCGACTCGAGCCGCACGTAGGCCCGCAGCGACGTCGGCGCGAGCCGCACGATGTCGTCCAACAGCTTCCACGCCCGTGCGACGTCCGGCGCCTTCGCGGGCGACGTCATGAGCCAGAGCTGACACTCCGCGAACGGCAGGTTCCCCGGAAACCGCCGCACGCCTTCATCACACCAGCGCTCTGCGTCCGCGAACTGCTCCAGGTCGTACGATGTCGTGTACAGCCGCCACAAGATCTGGTCGGCGCTGCTCAGGTAGGCGTCCGCTTCGTACGCGCGCTGCGCATCGATCTTCGCCTCGACGAAGTCGGGCTTCTGATAGTTGACCAGGCTCAGCATGTTCCAGGCGCTCGCCTGCCCCGGGGACACAGACACTGCGTCGCGCAGGTCGCCCTCGGCACTCCGCAGCAGCTCCGCGGCTGCGGTGGGTGTGGGCGTGAGCCGCAGCCGGTACTGCATGAAGTGCAGCGAGCCTCGCAGCTCGAGCGCGCCCGCGTTCCGCGGATCGATCTTGAGTGCCGCCGCGGCCAAGCTCAGTCCCTTGTCGATCCACGGGCCCGCCGGTGCGGACCGGAGATCGAGCCGGGCCTGACGATACGCGATGGCGGCGCGTAACACGGGCGGCTCGGCCCACTCGGGATCCGTTGCCTGAGCGCCCGCGCCGAGCGAGTCGGCGAGCTCGAGCGCACGCCGCGCGGCCGCAAGGCTGTCGTGCTCAAACAGCGCATCGGCAAGCTTTCTCCTCTGCTCCGCCTGCTGCATCAGCGACCACGCCGCGACGCTTCTGGTGCCGGCCTGCGCCTCCCGCAGCCGCAGCTCCTCGCCCAGTCGCACGCGCAGAAACTCGGCCACCTTGCGGGCCAGACTGTCGCGCATCGCCAGCACGGACCCGGCCGGCTGTTCGAAGCTGGCCCGCTGGCCCAGGTCGGCACCGCTTGCGCCCTCGATGAGATTCACCGACACGCGGTAGCGGCCACCTTCATCGTCGACGCTCCCCCGCACGAGCGTTCCCACAGCGAGCGCCCGCGCCACGCTGTCGAGCGGCACCGTGGTGGCGCGATACGCGGCGGCCCCGTTCTTGGACACGACCGTAAGCGCCGGCACTTCCCGCAGGGCGTCGATCAGCGCCTCCGTGAGACCGTCGGCGAGATAGCCGAGGGAGTGCCCGTTGCTCTCGTCCGTGAAGTACAACACGGCCACGTGTCGCGGATCGAGCCCGCCTACCGCCGTCCCGCGTCCGGCCCGCGCCGACCGGACCGCCACGTATCCGACGAGGACTAGGGCGATGGCGGCGACGGGCACGACCCACCGCGCCCAGCGGCGCGGGCGCCCCCCACGGCCGGCCCGCTCCAGTGTCGCCCGGCGATGCGCCCCGGTCGCGCGCGACGGCGTGTTCAACGCCTCCGCGAACAGCGCCGTCGTCGCGTAGCGATCGGCCGGCAGCTTCGAGAGGGCCCGGAGGACCGCGTCTTCGACCGCGTCGGGAATCGTGGCCCGCACGATCGACGGCGGCGACACGATGTCCAGCGAGTGGCGCGCGAGCACCGCCTGCGCGGTCGGGCCGGTGAAAGGCGGCTCGCCCACCAGCATCTCGTACACGACGCACCCCAGGCTGTACTGGTCGCTGCGGCCGTCGATGTCGTGGCTGCCCGTCCCCTGCTCCGGGCTCATGTAGGCGGGCGTCCCGATGATCGTGCCCGTCTGAGTGATCTGGCCCGCGTCCCCCGCGGCGTTCACGGCGCGTGCGATGCCGAAGTCCGCCACCACGGCCGTCCCGCCGGACAGCATGATGTTCTCCGGCTTGATGTCGCGGTGCACGATCCCGTGGCTGTGCGCGTATGCCAGCGCGCCCGCCACCTCCGTCGCGATCCGGAGCGCGTCTTCTTGGGAGAGCTGTTTCTCGCGCTCGAGCCGGTCGCGCAGCGATTCCCCCTCGACGTACGGCATGACGTAATAGAGGAGGCCAGCGGCGGCGCCGGAGTCGTACAGGGGCAGGATGTGAGGGTGCTGCAGCCGCGCGGCGATCTCGATCTCGCGCAGGAACCGGTCGGTGCCGAGGGCCGCCGCCAGCTCCGCGTGCAGCACCTTGATCGCCACCGGGCGGTGGTGCTTCAGGTCCTCGGCCAGGAACACGGTGGCCATGCCGCCGCGCCCCAATTCCCGCTGCACCGCATAGCGGTCGGCGAGGGCCTCACGCAGGGAGTCGAGCAGGTCGGCCACGGGACGTGGGGCTAGCTTACAGTCCCGCCGACGCCGCCGCCAGCGCCGCTCTTGTCCCGCCGCCCGCCGCACCCCTAGTTATAGACCGCGCATGACGAACTCACCGGCGGCGCTGCCAGGCATGTGGGCGCGGTCGTGGCGGCTGTTCCGCGCCCCGAGCATCAGCCAACTGTTCGGGGCGGCCTTCATTGTCATCGCGGTCGCGGGGCTCGCCGACCGCATCGCGGTGTGGCGCAACGCGCGTCGTACCCAGGCCGCCATGATCGACTTGAGCCAGCGGCTCGAGCAGCTGGACCGCGTCTCCCCCGCTCCCGCCCTGCGCGCCCGGATCGTCGACATGCAGGAGCTCACGGCGGACGTGGGGGACGAAGCCATCCAGCTGGCGGTGCAGAGCACGGTCATCTTTCTGGTGATGCTCGTCGTGCTCGGGGTCGGGCTGTGGTACAACCGGCGCCGGCTGGCGACGCCGTTCGCCCACGTCGTGGGTGCCTTGGAGCGCGTGGCGGCGGGCCACTACGCAGAGCGGCTGCGGGAGGACGAGCCGGAGGAGTTCGGGACCATCGCCCGCGGCATCAACCGGATGGCGGCCGCGCTGGCGTGGCGGGAGTGGATCCAGGCGCATACGGCCAGGCTGCTCGCCGCGCTGAACCTGCCGCCGCAGGAGGCCGCGCCGGGCGGCAGCTTCGGGCCGGCGCTCGCGGTGCTCGCCGAGGCCGCGGGTGCCACCGCCGTCGCGCTGTATCAGCCCAGCTACGACACGAACGAGTGGGCTCCGACGGGCGTGCATCGCATCATTGCCCGGCCGCTCGCGCGCGACCTGGTCCGTCAGCTCGTGGGGGAGGCCGCCGCGGTGATCGAGTGCGACGGGTCGTCGGCCGGCGACATGCTCACCCGGCTCCAGCTCTCGACCGACGAGGGTGCCGGAGCGGCCGGCGGCCTCGCCCTGGTGCCGCTGCGCGGCGGCGAGCGCCTGGTGGGGCTCGTGGCGGTGGTCGCCGGCGCGCTCACCGCCGACGCGCGCGCGGCGCTGGCACAGGCGGCGCCCAATCTCGCCATCGCGTGCGAGCGCGAGTCCGCGCACCAGAACACGCGCCGCCTCGCGGTGGAAGTGCGGCGCGCCGCCCAGCGGCTCGAGGCCCAGAACGCCAAGCTCGAAGAGCAGCGCCAGGAGCTGACGCGGCTGAACGCCGAGCTCGACCAGGCGGGCAAGCTCAAAGATCAGTTCCTGGCCAACGTGTCGCACGAGCTGCGCACGCCGTTGAACAGCGTGATCGGGTTCAGCGACCTGCTCTTGACGATGGCCTCACCGGAGAGCCCACTCACCGATACCCAGCGCGACTACCTCGAGACCATCGCGCGCAACGGCCGTCACCTGCTCGACCTCATCAACGAGCTGCTCGATCTCTCCAAGATCGCCGCCGGTCGCATGCAGCTCACCCTCGAGCCGCTGGCGCTCGCGGCGCTGTTCCGTGAAGTGGCCGACACGGTGCGCGCCCAGCTCGAGGCCCGCAAGCACAAGCTCGCGATCGAGCCCGAGCGCCAGCCGCTGATGGTCACGGCCGATCGCGGGCGTCTGCGCCAGGTGCTGCTGAACCTGTTGTCCAACGCGATCAAATTCACCACCGATGGGGGGCGCATCACCCTCAGCGCGCAGCTCGCGGGCGATCGCGTGCGAGTTGCCGTGAGCGACAGCGGCATCGGGATCGCCCCGGAGGACCAGCAGAAGCTGTTTCAGGAATTCGTGCAGCTGGACGGGAGCCCCAGCCGCCGCTACGAAGGCACCGGCCTCGGACTCGCGCTATCCAAGCGACTCGTCGAGCTGCAGGGCGGCGCCATCGGCGTGGAGAGCCAGCTCGGCAAGGGCAGCACCTTCTGGTTCACGGTCCCGCGCGTCTGATGGCCACGATCGTGGTGGTGGAAGACCAGCCCGACAACTTGAAGCTCATCACGGCCCTCCTCACCATGAAGGGGCACCGCGTGATCGGCCTGCAGTCGGGCGAGCCGCTGGTCGCGACGCTCCTCGCCGAGCAGCCGCCCCCCGATCTGGTGCTGCTCGACATTCAGCTGCCCGGCCGCGACGGCTTCAGTGTGCTGGCCGACGTGCGGCGGCTCGCGGGTGATCATCGCTGGAAAGTGGTGGCGCTCACGGCGCACGCTATGCCGGGCGATCGTGAGCACGCGCTGGCCGCGGGATTCGACGGCTATATCACCAAGCCCATCGATGTGCGCGGTTTTGCGGCAGAGGTGGCGCGCTACCTCGCGCCCTGAGGCGCTTTGTGGAGGTGGATCGAGCCGTTCACTGTTTCCAGGTGCACTTCGCGGCCGCCGCGACCGAGCGTCGCGTCGACGTCGTGCCCCGTGAACTTGCCGTTCACCGCCAGCCCGTAATCGGTCGCAATCGAGCCGTTGATCGTCTTGGCACTCACGTGCGCATCGAGCCGGGGCGGCAGCTCCGCCGTGACCGAGCCGTTGAGGGTCTTGAGGGTCACCGCTCCGGTATCGCCGAACGCGTCCACGCGAACCCGCACGCTGCCGTTCAAGGCCGTGACCTCGACGGGGCCCGCGGCGGTCACTGCGTCCACCTCGCCGCTGACCGTGTGCAGCACCAGCGGCGCGCGCCCCCCCGTCACGCGCAGGTCACCCACCATGGTCGACGCACCCAATCGCACGTTGGCGGGGAGCCGGACCGTAAAATCCACGACCACGTCGTTGCGGTGCGTCCCGTGCATCTCGTAATCGTCCTCTTGCGGCCCACAGCGCGAGCCACGGCCGGACCACAGGGCGCACACCGCAACGCCACCCGCATAGGGCTCGGCGACGAGCCGCACCCCGCCCGTGTCTGAAGACCGGTAGGACTTAGCCGCGCTGATCTCGACGAAGTCGCCTTTGGCGGGCTCGACGGTGACGGAGCCACGCGTGTTGCGGATCCACACCCACTGCTTGGGAGCCACTTTGGCCCGATAGCTCCACGTGCCACCCGCGATCCGGGGGCCGGCGTCGGAGCCGGCGTCCCATTCGTTGCGCAGGTCGCGCAGCGCCATGGGTAGCCGCGCCGTGACGCCCTCACGCACGCGACCCATGAAGGACCGAGCGAGCATCCAGATGCCGAGGACCCCGCAGAACAGCGCGGTCCCCCGAATGATCTCCTTGCGCCAGGTTTCCCAGAACTCGCTCATCCGCTCCCCCTGCTCTGCAGAGCTAGATACTGGCAGGTCGTACGCTACTTGGCGAGGTGGGGTTTCCAAACGGCTGTGGGGCGGAGCGACGGCGGCGGGAAGGGGGCCAGAGCCCCCCTCCACGCCTCAGGAAATCGTACGAACGGTCGACCGGTCCGCGCCGACGCACCGCACGGTCGGGCGGCTCATGATCCGCGCTTGGGCTGCGGCGTGCGAGTCACGGGCGGACGACTCGACGGTGATGGGGTCGAGCACGCCGCCGTACCACACTGCCCCGGGGACGTCGCTCGCCGGGCGCACGGCTGCCGGTTGGCCGCGCGTGTGGCGTCCGGTGTCCAGTGATGTCACCGCGAGCTCTGCGGCGGCGCCGTAAGCGGTCGTGAGTAGGATGCCGAGCAGCAAAGCGTAGATACGCATAGAATGCCTCCCGAGTGCTGGTGTGGACCGCACGCGTCAGGTTGTAAGACGTGGGAAGCTCCCCAATGGTTGCATCCGGCACGTCAGGAGACTGTAAAGGGAGTGAAACGAGAGGCTTACGCGTCGCTCCAGGTCACGCGAAACTCGCCGCCACAGCGCTGGCACACCATGGTGCGCGGCCGGCCGTCGATCGCCTGCCGGCCACGGCAGCTGGGGCACACGGCGTAACGATCGCCCCAGTCGCGCGGCAGGCGCACGGCGTCGCTCGGTCGCGCGACGACGCTCCAGGTGCGGGGCGGACTGTCGACCACCTGCAGGAAAGGGGACGGCACTTCGAGCGGCCGCCCGCGTACTTCGACGACTGCCTGCAGCGGCCCGAGCTGCTTGATACGATACCACGCGCCGCGGCGCAGCCTGACGTTCAAGTCGGCCTGCAAACGAGCCCACATGCCCGGCATATCCACATCCTGGGACGGCGAGTCGAGCTAAGGATATCCTGACTGACCTGGGATGCGGTGTGCTGGGTCACAGGGGGGGACCGGCGTCCCGCGACTGTGGTGTGTCTGCACTGCGACAATGTCCCGAAGTACTCGTTCCTGCTGCGTGGGCGCGACAGAAAAATGTCGTTGCGTGGATGCCACGGCATGGCACGGACTCTGCACCCCGCGCCGGCACTAACCCGGAGAAATCCGTACACCATGACAATGGTAGCCGTAGCGGGCCGCGACGCTGTGTCGACCGACCGTGCCCCTGGCCCGCCACGGTTTTCGCGCCGCTGGTGCGCCCGCGTGGTGGCGGACTTTCGGCGCGAGCGCGCCAGATTCGGACTGCGCAGCACGCTGCGCGAATTCGCGTTTCGCGCGATCCATCACGTCGTTTCGTTCAGAGTGCTGCGCGGGATCTACCTCGCAGCAGCGGACGCCCGGTTCACCGAGTGCCCTCCCGGCTTTACCGGCGGTTTTCTCAGTCGGGAGACGTTGCAGCGCGTTTCGCTCGATCGGCGGTACGACTTGCCGCCCGAATTTGTGGACGACGCGCTCGGCCGGGGCGACGCGTGTTACGGCATTCTCGATGGTGAGCACGTGGCGTCGTACGGATGGTATACCCAGGCGCCGACCAGGATCAACGACGAGCTGTGGTTGCACTTCGATCGGGCGTACGTGTACCGGTACAAGGGCCTCACGCTGGAGCCCTACCGCGGGCGCCGGTTTCACGCGATCAGCATGGCGCGGACGCTCGACGCGTGGCGGGCACGGGGCTATCGCGGCATACTCGCGTACGTCGAGGCCAACAATCTCAGCTCCCTCAAGTCGGTGTATCGCCTGGGCTATGTCACGTTCGGGCGGGTGTTCATTCTGCGGATTCTCCGACGGTATTTCATCTTCAACAGTCCGGGGTGCAAGGCGTTCGGGTTCCGCGTGGGGGCGGAGCGGCGACGCACGCGGTTGCCCGCGCGGACCCTCATGCCCGGCTCAGGACTCGAACCTGAAAGGGATCTCTCCCAGCGGGTTTTAAGCCCGCAGCGTTTACCCGTTTCGCCAGCCGGGCGCCTTCCCCATCCGCTCAGCCCTTCGGTGGTGCGATCCGCTCCGCCTCCCGCTGCTTTGTGAGGACCCGCTCGGCGAAATCGAGCCGCTCCTCGATCTCGCCAAGTCTTCGCTGCATCTCCTCCACTTCACCCAGTCGCTTCCGCAGGTCGTCGAGCTCGCCGAGTTTGCGCTCCACCTCGTCGACCAGCTCGGCGACCTCACGCTTGGATCCCCACCGTCCGCCGACGCGACCGGCGGGTCGCAGTTGATCCGCGGGGATCAGCCGCCGGGCGATCACCTGAGCGGCCGCGACGGTCAAGATGATGAACCCCACGCCGATGGCCCACACGGGTATCTCAAACATGCGCCGTCTCCTTGGCGACCGAGCGTCTTAACATATCATGCGCGCGCGCCCCGCTCAGTCACGGCCTTCCCGCGCGCCCCGCCCGAGGGCCGCACCCGCGTGATGGACGGTTCGCGGCCGTACACGGCTGTGAACGCGCGCCGGATCTCCTTCGCGACCTTCGCTTCACCCTTCCCTCTTCCCCCCTCCCCCTTCCCGAGCAGTACCAGCACCGCGCCGCCCCAGCCCGCGCCCGTGAGTCGCGCACCGAGCGCGCCCGCCCGGCGCGCCGCGGCGACCACCAGGTCGAGCTCGGGCGCGCTGCACTGGTACAGGCGCCGGCACGACTCGTGGGCCTCATACAAGAGCTCCCCGAACCGCCGCATCCGTCCCCGCGTCAGGAGCTGCGCGCCGAACCGGGTGCGGGCCGTCTCGCCCACGACATGGAGCGCGCGCGAGCGCAGTGGCTCGGCCAGGGCGCGCTTGAGGCGCGGCAGCCAGCGCGCCGGCCAGCTGGCGAGCCACACCAGCTCCGGCAGCTCGAGCCGGAGCCGGGCCACCGCCGCCTCGCACTCCGCGCGCCGTTCGTTCAGCGCGCCCGCTCTGAGCTCGTGCCGCGTGCCCGTGTCCACGAGCAGCAGGCGTCCCCGGATCGGAATGTGGCGCGCCGCGAGCGAAGCGCACTCGAGCAGCAGCGCGTGGCCCGGCCGCGCCAGCGCCGCGCACATCTGGTCCATGATCCCGCATCCCACACCTACGTAGTCGTGCTCGGCGCGAAACGCCACGCCCGCGAGCTGGCGTGGGTTGAGCCGGACTCGGGCGAGCAGGCTCAGGGCCTGCGCCGTCGCGACCGTCAACGCGGCCGAGGAGGCGAGCCCCGCTCCGATCGGCACGTCGCTCGCCACGGCCACACGGGCGCCCGCGCCTCGAGGGGCCGCGCCCGCCGCGTCCAGCTCGCGCATCACGCCGGCGACATACGCGGTCCACCCCGCGGGGCGTCCCTCATGCCAATCGATGCGCACCCGCTCGCCGTCCAGGGTCGAGATCAGCTCGAGCACGCCGTCGTCCCCGGGGCCGACGGCGACGCTGGTGCGCGCCGCCGTGGCCAGCGGCAGTACCGGACCGCCGTTGTAGTCGGTGTGCTCACCGATCAGGTTGACGCGCCCGGGCGCCGAGGCGACCACCCGAGGGGCGACACCGAAGGCGGCTCGGAACAGGGCTGACACGTTGCCAGTCATGGGGTTGACAAGGATTCCGTTTGACAAGAATTCGGGCCAATGCTACCGTTGGCCAGCCGATTCCACCACCTCTCCAAGGTCACCCGGAGACAAAAGCGTATGAGGGCGTGCGTCAGGTACGCGCTGGTGCTGTTTGCCGCGACCCCGACTCTGCTAGGTGCGCAGGGCTTCGGCATTTACGAGCAAGGAACGTGCGCGATGGGACGCGCGGGTGCCGGGGTGGCGGCGCCCTGCCCGGACGGCTCCGCCATGTTCTTCAACCCCGCGGGCCTGGCGGGCCTCACGGGTGGGCACGTCACCATTGGCGTGACGCTGCTCGACGTGCAGGGCGGCTTCACCGACGGCCTGTACCAACAGAAGACCAAGCTCGAGGATCCGCTGCTCGCCGTGCCGCAAGTCTATATCTCGTACGCGGCTACCCCCAAGCTCGGCATCGGCGTCGGGCTGTTCGCTCCCTACGGACTCGAGACCAAGTGGCCGCTGGCGTTCGATGGGCGGTTCGCCGGATACAAGAACATTCTCAAGTCGCTCTACATCCAACCCACCCTCGCCTATCAGGTGTCACCGCGGCTCTCCCTCGGGGGTGGGCTCGATATCGTGTTGGGGAAAGTGGAGTTGAACCAACGGGCCGACCTCGCTGACGCCGTGGTTCCTTTTCCGGGCGTGCCGCCCGGAACGGTCTTCGGCCAATTCGGGATCGCCCCCGGCACCGACTTCGCGAACGCCCACCTCGAGGCTTCCAAGACGACCGTGGCCGCCCATTTCGGGGCGATCTTCAAAGCGACCGACCGCCTGTCGTTCGGTGCGAACTTCCTCACACAGGCCAAGTTCGATTACTCGGGCACGGCGAGCTTCACGCAGGTGCCGACGGGGTTAGTCGTGCCGGCGGACATCGTCGTCACGCCCACGGACACGATTCACGCGGGCACACCAATCGACGTCCTGCTCGGAGGGCCCTCGCCGGGGCTGGACTTGTTCAACCCCTCGACGGGTGCGTTCCGCACGCAACCCGTCACGACCACGATCAAGAATCCGGCGCAGCTCGCACTGGGAGTGGCATACAAGCTCCAGAACGGTTGGACGCTGTTGGGCGATTACCAGCTCACCTGGTGGAGCCAGTTCGACACGCTCGACATCACGTTTCCGCAGACTCCAGGCGGTCTCTTAGACCGCAAGCTGTTCGAGAATTACCACAACACGAGCGGGTTCCGGTTCGGCGCGGAGTGGGCGCGGGACGCGAAATGGACGTTCCGCGGCGGCTATCTGCACCACGGCGGTGCGGCTCCTGCCGAGACGGTGACGCCGCTGTTGCCGGAGGGGCAGCGCAACGAGTTCACGGTCGGCACGACGGTGAAGCTCGCCGCGGCGCTCAGCGCCGATCTCGCGTATCAGTACATCCGGCAGAACGATCGGCGCGGTCGGACTCGCGAGCCGATCCTCAACCAGATGCCCACGACAGGGCTGAACAACGGCCTGTACGACTTCCACGCGCACCTGTTCGGCGTGTCGCTCAGCTACGCGTTCTAAGGGGAGCCCGACGATGACGATCCGCCGCATATCGCTCGCCGCCGGACTGGTCCTTGCCGCCGTCGGCTGCAGTAACGACGATCTGATCACACCCCCGGTCCCACAGTACCAGGGCGGGGCCATGTTTCAGCGCTACGTGTCCATGGGGAACAGCATCACCGCCGGGTTCCAGTCGGGGGGAATCAACGACTCGACACAGCAGCAGTCGTACGTTGCTCTCGTGGCGGGCAAGATGGGCTCGCCCTTCTACTACCCGAGTCTGAACCCGCCGGGGTGCCCCCCCCCGTTCACGAACATCTTCACGGGCGCGCGCGTTTTGGGCGGCACGAGCACGACCTGCGCGCTCCGCAACCCGAACATTCCGCCGTTCCTCACCAACGTGGCCGTACCCGGCGCCGAAGTGATCGATGGCTTGGAGAACTTTCCGGCTCCGGGCACCAACTCGAATCTTCTGACCCTGCTGATGCTCGGCGCGCGAACCCAGACACAGGCCATGATGGACGCCCGGCCGACATTCGTCAGCGTCTGGCTC
>DATNOR010000145.1:0-5171 GCA_035601235.1 Gemmatimonadales bacterium | reverse complement strand
TGCGAGTGGGGCGACTCGGGCTGCATCACCGACCGGTTGCTCGCGGGAACGGGCATCATGCTCGGCGGCACGCTCGTGGGCGTCGCGATCGGCAGCGGCGCCAAGAGCTGGCAGCTGCGCTATCCTTAGAGACGACTCGATCAGGAGCTCACATGCTCGGCGACCGTCCGATGTCCGATTGGATCGCGCGCTACACCCAGAGTCACCAGAATCCGGTGAACCGCGTCTGCCACACGATCGGTATTCCCCTGATCGCGGCGTCCATCCTGTTATTCGCGGTCGCGCTGTTCGTGCACGGCTTCTGGCCGGTGCCACTCGGCCTGTTCGTCGTCGGGTGGGCGTTTCAGTTCATCGGCCATGCGTTCGAGGGCAAGCCGCCGGAGTTTTTCAAGGACTGGCGCTTCTTGTTCGTGGGCCTGCGGTGGTGGCTGGCGAAGCTCCGGGGACGGGCCTAGGCGGCGGGAGACCGTCCGGCCGCCTCGAGGATCCGCTGGCGCTGGCCCGGCACTACCATGTCGCGGTCCACGACGTCGCGTACGATCCGGGCAACGAAGCCATAGCCGCGCGGCTCGGCGACGAGCCAGCGCTGCCACTCCAGCTCGTCGAGCGCCGCGGCGAGCGCGTCGCCGCCCACGCCCGCCGCCCGCGCCAGCAGCGCCGCCGGCACACGCCCGTCCAACACGGCCGCGGCGACGAGTACGCCCTGAGCATCGCTCGAGAGCCGGTGGAAATTCACACGGACGGCGGCCGTGATGGCGTCGGGAAGGTCGCCGGGAAACGTCTGTTGCAGGGTGCGAAGCGGCTGCGGCCACACCCCCGGCACCTGCTGCAGGTCCAACCCCACCGCCACGGCATTCAGGAGCTCGACCGCGAGCAGCGGAATGCCGGCGGAGTCCGCGACGATGCGGCGGGCCAGTCGCTCGAGCTGCACCGCGTCGTACGATGGGGCACCCCAGCGCGCCAGCGCGTGCAGCGCGTCGCCCGTGAGCGGGCCGAGCGTGACGGCCGTGCCGGCCAGCTCGCGTCCCAGGTGGGCCCGGATTTCATCGAGCTCCTCCCGCCGGCGGTGCGGCGCCGCGGTGAGGAGCAGCAACACGCGTGAGCGGGCGAGGTCTCGCGCCGCCGCCCCCAGCGCCAGGAGCGACTCGCGATCGAGCCAATGCGCGTCGTCCACGACGATCAGGACGGGCTGCTCGTCCGCGACGACGCGCAGCGCCTCGGAAAACGCCCGCGCCGGCGCGTCGAGCGGGGCACTCCCCCGCAGCCCGGCGAGGCTCGCCGGCGACGCGGCGGCGATCCCGGGCGCGTCGAGCAGCCCGGCCCGGGCGATGCCCAGTACGCCGCTCCACGGATCGCTCCCATCCGCTTCGACCGCGCGCACCGCCGCGATCACGGCGCCGTCGAGCCGGGCACGACCCGTGACCTCCTCGGCGAGTCGGGTCTTGCCCGTGCCCCCATCCCCCTCGACGATCGCGACGCCGATACGCCCATCTCGACAGGCCGCCCAGGTCGCCACGAGGCGCTCGATCTCCCCGCTCCGCCCGACCAGCGGGGCGCGGCGCGATTCGGGCCCCGTGGGCGCCGCGCGCACTGTTTCGGGGAGGCGCCACGCCCGCCCCTGGCGGATGCGATCGGCCAAGGCTCGCGTCTCCGCGTCCGGCTCCGCGCCCAAGTCGCGCTTGAGCCGTGCCGCGAACGCGGTGAACGCCGCCAGCGCCTGCCCCCGATCGCCAGCGAGCGCGAGGGCGCGCAGCCGGGCCCGGACCGCGACGTCGGAGTGCTCGTCGAGCTGCTCGGCGCGGCGCGCCGCGTCCTCGGCGCCGACCAGCTCGCCCCGCGCCAACCTCTGCGTCGACAGGCGTTCGAGTACCGCGACCGAGCGACGCTGCCAGCGGGTCCGCTCCGCGGTCATCCAGTCGTCGAACGCAGAGGCTCCCGCGATGCTGAACCCGTCAAGGAACAGGCCGACGATGAGGCGAGCCGCGGCCTCGTAGTCACCAGCGGCGGCGCATGCCTCGAGCTGCTCCACATCCAGCCGCACCGCTCGGTCGGTCAATCCGACGTGCGCCTGGTCCGTCTCGAGGCTGTCCCCGGCGTAGGTCCGCAGGGTCAACACCGCCTGGTTGAGTGAGCGCCGGGCCTTCTCTTGGGGCTGATCGCCCCACAAGAGACCGATTAGGTGGTCGCGGGCCCGCCGGCGCTTCGGCGACTGGGCGAGGTAGACGAGCAGGGCGAGATTCTTGCGCCACTGCAGGTCGGCGGGCACACTGCCGTCGTCGAGCCGCACCACGGGCGGGCCCAGCGTCTCGCAGACGATCATACGACGGCGCGGCAGTGAAGCGCCGTGGCGCGAGCCCCCGCGCTGTCGGCGCGGGCGCGGTAGCGGGCGTCGCCGCGGGCCCAGGCGCCGGCGACCCTTCGATAGAGCGCACAGGCACGCTCATCGCCCGCTGCGTCCAGCAGGCCGGCGAGCCGGGATCGGGCGAGCGTGCCGAAGCCCCAGTCCAGGTCGCCGACCTGCGGCGGTCCGCTCGGCCGCCCGGCGACGTCGTTGTTCTCGTACCACTCGAGCTCCCGCTCCGCACCGTCCACGTCGTGGCGGGCCTCGGCCCAATCGGCGCGGAACAGATGCAGCACCGTGCGGAAGAAGGGATCCACCAGTTCGGGGTCGCCAAGGCTGTCGGCCTGCAACGGCGTCAGCGAGTCCGTCAGCCGGAGCGCCGCCGCTGCCCCGCCCCGGCGCGCCAGTGCATCGGCCTCGAGCAGGCTCGCCAAGGGACGCCGTCCCGGCTCGCCCTGGAGCACTCGCATGTACGTATCGGAATCGGGCAGCGCGCCCCAGTGCCGGCCGAGCAGGAGCAGCATCCACGCGGCCCGACGTCGCGTCGCGGCCGTGCTGACGCCGGAGCGGGTGTGCGCGACGAGGCCGCGAGCGACGTCCGCCCAGCGCGCCGGCCCAGCGACCTGCCTGGGCTCGAGCAACAGCAGCGCCGCGTCGAGCTCAGCGGGGAGGACCGTGAGCTCGGCCCCTCCCAGTCCGTGCAGCGCCCGTGCGGCGGCTCGCGCCGAGTCGACCAGCCCCAACGCCAGATAGCCGGAAAGCTCGGCCACGAGTCCGGACTCGACGAGCGCGGGCGCGTCGTCGCGCGCCGCAAAACGCCGCCCGAACGCGACGGCACCCGCTGGCGCGTCGAAGGTCATCAGGTAGCGGGGCCCGGCCGCGAGATCAGGGTACTGGCTGGCGCCGGTCTGCGCGAGTGCGACATCCAGCGCGTGACCGCAGGCGATGCTGCCGTCGAAGCGGCACGTCAACCCGAGCCACAGGAGCGCCCGGACTTCCCGGGAGAAGGCGTCGTGGGGTGGACCGGACCGCTCGAGCCGCTGGTACGCCGCCCGGGCGCCGGTCTCCCTGCCGTCGGCCGTCAGGGCCCAGGTCAAATGCTCCCACGCCGGCAGGAAGTCCGGTCGCACGCGCACGACGGCGTCGAAGGCCTCGATCCCGTCCCGCAACCCGTGCCCGATCAACGGGCCGCGATGATACGTCTCGTCGGCCAGCATGAAGAGCGCAGGGAGGAAACCGGGCCGTTCCCGCACAACCCGCTTGAGGGTCGCGAGCGACTGCACCAGCGGCTGGCGCGACGCGCGGATCAGGTCCTGATAGTGGGGCGGGAAGGAATCGATGTGACTCAAGTAGCGTGCCGCCCGGGCTTCGTCCGCCGGACGCCCGAGCCACTTGTCCACCTGGGCGTGGCGCCACGGGCAGAGCCAGCACGTCGAGTCGATCGCCTCGGCGACGTCGTACGCCCGGTCCGCCTCTCCCCACCGTGCCTGGGCGAGGAGCCGCTCCGCGGCAAGCCACGCGGCGAGCCCCCGGGCGGTCCGAGGGAGTGCCTTGATCGGCAGCACCGCATCGAACGGGTTCTCGCGATTCCAGATCTCGCGCACGATGCCGTACGCCAGCGTGTCGGCCAGGAGGTCCAGATGGCCCGTGTCGCCGCGGGCGAAGATTGCCGGGTCCGAACCGCCCACCGCCGCCCCTACGTCGACCTCGGCGCGAACCGAATCCCCGCGCGCGCACACCGATCCCCGCACCAGCACGGTCGAGCGCGTGGTAAGCCAGGGCGGCTCCGCCGGACCGGCCACCGAGAAGTCCACGTATCCCTGCAGGTCGCGCACGAGGCCCCGCGCCACGCGATCGCCCGCACGCCCGGCGACCGTGCACACGTTCTCGAACGGCGAAACGACGAGTCGCAAGCCGCCGGCGCGGTGAAACGGCCAGGCCTCGTTGATCACACGGCTGGTGACGCCCGCGCCCGCGACCAGCGTGGCCGCCGCGAGCCCCAGGGTGCGGAGCGGGTATTGCCGGACGCGCGTGCTCCAGAACCTCCGCTTGAACGTCGCCGCGTCGGGCCAGCGGTCTTCGGGTTTCCAGGCGAGGGCGCGTCGCAGCACGCGGCGGACGAGCCACGGCACCCCCGCCCACAGCCGCCGCCCCGCACTCTGCGCCTCGAGCCAGTGACGCGCCGTGTAGGCTTCGTAGATGACCAGCGCCGCCGCGTACAGATCGCTGGCGGGAGACGCTTCAGCGCCGGAGAGCTGCTCCGGGGACATGTAGGCCCGCGTGCCCGCGCGCGCGCCCGGCTCGGTGAGGGATTCTTCCGACCCCTGGCCGGCGAGGGGCACGCGCTTCGCGATCCCGAAGTCCACGAGTACGGCGCCCTCGCCGTCCCAGAACACGTTGGCGGGCTTCACATCGCGATGCACGACGCCATGCGCGTGCGCATGCTCGAGCGCATCGAGCAGATCCCGCCCGAGCTTGAGCACTTGTTTGCGCGGCATGGGACCGGCAGGCAGCCGGTCGGCCAAGGTTTCACCGTCGAGGTACTGCATGGTGTAGTATGGAAGCCCATCGGCCTGGTCCGCTTCGTGGACCTGGACGATGTGCGCGTGGGCGAAACGGGCGAGCGTCTGGGCCTCCCCGGTAAACCTCAGGGTGGCCGCGGCCGTGTGCAGCTCGGGCCGGATCACCTTCACCGCCACGAGGCGCTCGAGGCTGGTCTGGTGGGCGAGAACGACGATGCCCATGCCTCCGCTCCCCAGCACGCGGTCGACCTGGTAGCCCTTCTGCGCAAGAGCGGCACGCACCCGCTCGAAGAACGTGGACATGGGCC
>DATNOR010000144.1:0-8601 GCA_035601235.1 Gemmatimonadales bacterium | reverse complement strand
AGGACTTGCCTTCCTTGCGGCGCACCTGTTCGTTCTCGTAGCGGACGCCCTTGCCCTTGTACGGCTCGGGCTTGCGGGCGGCGCGGACCTCGGCGGCGAACTGGCCCACCTTCTGCTTGTCGGCGCCGGTGGTCGGCCGCTCTTCGGGATGCCCTTCACCCCCCGCGTGCGCCGTCTCCGGAGCTTCCGTCGTCGCCGGTCCGGACGGAACCCCCGGCCCTGCCGGACCGCCCGGCCCTGACGGACCGGGCTCGTGTTCGTTCGCCATTAGAACTCCAATCCGCCTTTGCGAGCGCCGTCGGCCACGGCCTTCACGCGCCCGTGATACTGGTAGCCCGCGCGGTCGAACACCACCTTGGTGATCCCCTTCGCCTTCGCCCTGGCGGCGATGAGCCGCCCTAGCGCAAAGCTCTTCGCGGTCTTGCCCTTGCCCTCGACCGCAATTCCCTCGGACGAGTCGGCGGCGCCCACCAGCGTCACGCCGCGCGTGTCGTCCACGACTTGGGCGTACATGTGCTTCGAGGAGCGGAACACGACCAGGCGTGGCCGCTCGGGGCTGCCTCCCACCTTGCGGCGTACTCGCAGGTGGCGCCGATAGCGGCGGCTCGCCTGGGTTCGAACCTTATGGATCGCTCGCATGGCCTATTTCGCCGCCTGGGCGGTCTTGCCGGCCTTGCGCCGGACCTGCTCGCCCACGTAGCGGACGCCCTTGCCCTTGTACGGCTCGGGCGGCCGGATGCCACGGATTTCAGCGGCCACCTGCCCCACGAGCTCTTTGTCGACGCCCTCGATCTTCACGATCACGTTGTTGTCCACGGTGATCTTGATACCCTGGGGCGCGTGGTAGGGGACCGGATGGGAGAAGCCGACCACCAGCTGCACGCCGAACGGCTTCGGCTCCGCCTTGTACCCCACCCCCTGAATCTCGAGCGACTTCGCGAACCCTTTGGTCACGCCGTCCACCATGTTGGCCACCAGCGTGCGGGTGAGCCCGTGGAGGGCCTTGTGGCGGCTCTCGTCGGAGGGTCGCCGCACCACGACGGCGTTCTCCTCGAGCGCGAGCGTGAGATCGGGATGGGCCACGCGGCTGATCTCGCCTTTCGGGCCCTTCACCGTGATGCGGCGCCCGTCGATCTGGGCGGTGACGCCCTTGGGCAGCAGGACCGGCTTCTTGCCGATACGCGACATGGTCTCCGCTCCTACCAGACCACCGCGAGCAGCTCGCCGCCCACGCGGGCGGTGCGGGCTTCGCGGTCGGTCATGAGCCCCTGCGGCGTCGACAGGATCGCCATGCCGAGGCCGTTCTTGACGCGCGGGATCTCGCGCGCCTTGACATAGCGTCGCAGGCCCGGTGCGGACACGCGCTGCAGCTCGCGGATCACCGGCGAGTCATTGTGATACTTGAGGTACAGCCGCAGCAGCCCGTGACGGCCATCGTCCAGCACCTTGAAGTCCTGGACGTAGTGGTTGTCGCGGAGCAGCCGCGCGATTTCGACTTTCAGCTTCGACACCGGCATGTCGACCCGACGGTGGCCCGCCTGGCAGGCGTTGCGCACCCGGGTCAGCATGTCGGCGACGGGATCGATCACACTCATCTCGCGGTCCGTCCTTTACCAGCTGGCTTTACGCACGCCGGGAATTTCCCCGCGCAGCGCGAGCTCACGGAAACAAATGCGACACAGCTTGAACTTGCGGAGCGTGCCCCGGCTGCGGCCGCAGCGCTGGCAGCGGTAGTAGCCGCGCACCTTGAACTTCGGCTTGCGCTTGACCTTCTCCATCCACGTCCGCTTCGCCATCCAGCGAGTCTCCTAGTTGACTGCGACGGGGGCTTCGCCCCGGAAGGGCATCCCCAGCTCGCGCAGCAGCGCCTGAGCGGTGTCGTCCCGCCCGGCGGTCGTCACGAGCGTGATATCCATGCCGTGGATCTTGTCGACCTTGTCGTAGTCGATCTCCGGGAAGATCATTTGCTCCTTGATCCCTACCGTGTAGTTGCCCCGGCCGTCGAAGCTGTCGGCCGGCAGCCCGCGGAAGTCGCGCATGCGCGGCACCGCGATCGTGATGAACCGGTCGAGAAACTCATACATCCGCGCGCCGCGCAGCGTCACGCTGCAGCCCACCGCCATCCCCTGGCGCAGGTTGAAGTTCGCGATCGCCTTCTTGGCCCGCGTCACCACCGGCTGCTGGCCGGTGATGGCCGCCAGCTCCGCCACGGCCGCGTCGAGCCCCTTGGGGTTCTTGGTCGCGTCGCCCATCCCGACGTTGAGCACGATCTTCACGAGCTTCGGGACCTCGTGCGGGTTCTTCAAGCCGAACTGCTGCGCCAGCTTGGCGCGCACCTTCTGCGCGTAGTACTCGTGCAGCCGCGGCGGCGGCGCGGGCTCCGGCGGCGGGCCCTCGGGCTCGGCGGGGGCCCCCTTCTGAGCCTCGGCCGGCTTCTTACCCTTTTGCTTCTCCTTCTGCTTGTCCTTCTGTTTGTCCTTCTGTTTTGGCTGAGGCTGCGGCTCCCCCGGCTCCCCCGGCTCCCGCGGCTCCGCCTCGCCCCGGCGCGTCGCCCCGGGGTCAGCCGCACCGGCCGGCTGCGGTTCCTTCGGGTTCTCGTCCGCCATGCTCATTTCGCTTTCACGCGCGGGATCGGCTGGCCGGATTTGACCGCGATCCGCTCCGCCGTTCCGTCCTTGTCCAGGCGCCGCCGCACCCGCGTCGGCTCTCCCGACTTGGGGTCGAGCAGCATCACCTTCGACGCGGCCAGCGGGGCCGGCAGCTCGATGATGCCGCTCTCCTCGTTCGGCGTGGCGGCGCGCTTGTGCTTCTTCACGATGTTCACACCCTCCACCACCACCCGGAACTCCTTGGGGTACACGTGCAGCACTTTGCCCTCCTTCCCCCGGTGCTCGCCCGAGATGACCCGCACGGTGTCGCCCTTGGCGATGTGCAGCTTGTGGCGCTCCGGCTCGCGGGGCCCGGTGGCGCGGCGACTCTTCTTGAACACGAGCGGCTTCATGTCAGATCACCTCGGGCGCGAGCGACACGATCTTCATGAACCGCTTCTCCCGGAGCTCGCGCCCCACGGGTCCGAAGATGCGGGTCGCGCGGGGTTCGCCCTGATCCGTGATCAGCACGGCGGCGTTTTCGTCGAACCGGATGTAGGAGCCGTCCTTGCGCTTGGTCTCCTTGGCCGTTCGCACGATCACCGCCTTCACCACCTCGCCCTTCTTGATCTGGCCGGTGGGAATCGCGTCTTTGATCGTGACCACGACGATGTCGCCCAGGCCGGCGTAGCGCCGCTTGGACCCGCCGAGCACGCGAATGACGAGCGCGCGCCGCGCGCCCGAGTTGTCCGCGATCTTGAGTATCGACTCCTGCTGCACCACGGTCCCCCTCCTCCGCCACTACTTCGCGCGCTCGACGACTTCGACCACGCGCCAGCGCTTGGTCTTCGACAGCGGGCGGGTCTCGACGATCCGCACCGTGTCGCCCGCCTTCGCATCGGTCTCGTTGTGGGCCGCCACCTGCTTGGTCCGGACCACCTGCTTGCCGTAGAACCCGTGGGCGAAACGGCGCGTGAGCGAGACCGTGACGGTCTTCTGCATCTTGTCGCCCACCACCACGCCCGTGCGAACCTTGCGTCGGCCCCTCATGCCCGCTTCCTCTCCGCCAGAATGGTCTTGATGCGCGCGATCTCGCGACGGATGGCGCGCAGCTGCAGCGGATTCTCGATCGCCTCGGTGGCCCGCCGGAATCCGAGGCGGAACCGCTCCTCCGTGAGCACCGCGAGCTGCTGCTCCAGCTCCTCGTCTTTCATCTCCCGCAGGGCCTCGGGCTTCTTGCGCGCCATCCTAGCGCTCCTCCCGCTTCACGAACTTGGACTTGATCGGCAGCTTGGCCGCCGCCAGATCGAGCGCCTTCCGCGCCAGGTCTTCGGCGATCCCTTCGAGCTCGAACATCACCCGTCCGGGCTTCACCACGGCGACCCAGCCTTCCGGATTGCCCTTGCCCTTCCCCATGCGCGTCTCCGCCGGCTTCTTGGTGATCGGCTTGTCGGGGAACAGCCGGATCCACACCTTGCCGCCACGCTTCATCTCGCGCGTCAATGCCACGCGCGACGCCTCGATCTGCCGGTTGGTGATCCACCCGGGCTCGAGCGCCATGAGACCGTAGTGGCCGAACGCGACCGTGTTGCCGCGCGTGGCCATCCCCTTGGTGCGGCCCTTGAACCGCTTGCGGAACTTGACGCGCTTCGGTGCCAGCATCCCGTCAGACCCCCGTCGAGTACGTGCGGCCCGAGAGCTCCTCGGTCATCTCGCGCGTGAAGATCCACACCTTCACGCCGATCGTGCCGTACGTCGTCTTCGCCGTCGAGGTCGCGTAGTCGATGTCGGCGCGCAGTGTGTGCAACGGCACCCGTCCTTCGTGATAGCCCTCGGTGCGCGCGATCTCCGCACCCCCCAGCCGGCCGGCGGTCTTGATCTTGATCCCCTGGGCGCCCATGCGCATGGCGCTCTGGACGGCGCGCTTCATGGCCCGCCGGAACGAGATGCGCTGCGTGAGCTGATGCGCCACCGAGTCCGCGACGAGCTGGGCGTCGAGCTCCGGCCGCTTGATCTCCTCGACGTTGATGCCGACTTCCTTGCCCGTGAGCTGGGCCAGCTCGTCGCGCAGCTTGTCCACCTCGGCGCCGCGCTTGCCGATGACCACCCCCGGGCGCCCCGTGTGCACGGTCACCGTGACCTTGCCCGGTTTGCGCTCGATGTGCACATCGGCGATGGCCGCGTGGCTGAGCCTGGTCTTCAGGTACTTCCGGATCAGCTCGTCTTCTTTCAGGAGCTCGGGGAAGTCGCGCCGCGCGTAGTAGCGCGAGCGCCACGGCTTGATGATCCCGAGCCGGAACCCGTAGGGATGTACTTTCTGGCCCACTTATCTGCTCTCTTTCTTCTTCTTAGACGTGCCCGCCTTGTTGGCCTTGGGACGCTTGCCCTTCGCTTTCCCGGCCCCGCCGGCCCTCACGGGCCGGGCTATGCCCTCCGCTTTCGTATCCGCCGGCTTCGCGGGCGCGGCTTTGGGCGCGCGCGTCTCGGCCGCGGCCTCCACGTGGATTTCCACGTGGCTGGTGCGCTTCAAGATCGGCGTGGCCCGGCCCATCGCCGCCGGCGTGAACCGCTTCAGGGTCGGCCCTTCGTTCACGACCGCGTACTTGACACGCAGGGCGTCCACGTCGAGCGCCGCGTTCTCGCGCTGCGCCCGCTGCTCGGCGTTCGCCACCGCCGACTTGAGCACCTTGTGGATCTGCTTCGCGGCGAGCTTCTTCGAGAACCGGAGAATGGCGTACGCCTCCGGCACCGCCCGACCGCGGATCTGATCGATCACGAGGCGCATCTTACGCGCCGACTGGCGCACGGTCCGCTGGATCGCCCGGGCTTCCATGCGCTATGCTTTCGGCGGCGCTTCGGCGGCCGCCGCCTCTTCGCGCTCTTGCGCCGAGCCCTTGGCCGAGTGGCCGCGGAACAGCCGCGTCGCCGCGAACTCACCGAGCTTGTGGCCCACCATGTTCTCGGTGATGTACACGGGGATGAACTTGTTCCCGTTGTGCACCGCGAGCGTGTGGCCCACGAAGTCGGGCGTAATCGTGGAGCGCCGCGACCAGGTCTTGAAGACCTTCTTCTCGTTCTTGTCGTTCAGGGCCTGGATCTTCACGAGCAACGACGGCTCGACGTACGGCCCTTTCTTCACGCTGCGTCCCATTATTGCGTCGCCTTCCCGCGCTTACGTCCGCGCACGATGAGCTTGGTCGACGGCTTCTTCTTGTGCCGCGTCTTCTTCCCTTCGACCTTGCCCCATGGATTCGTGGGCGGCCGGCCGCCCGATGTCTTGCCTTCGCCGCCGCCCAACGGGTGGTCGACGGGGTTCATCGCCACGCCGCGCACGCGGGGCATGCGCCCCAGCCAGCGGCTCTTGCCCGCCTTGCCGATCGACAAGAGCTCGTGCTCGGCGTTCGATACTTCGCCGATCGTGGCGAGGCACTCGCCGCGTACCATCCGCATCTCCGTGGAGCGGAGCCGCAGCGTGACGTAATTGCCTTCCTTGGCCACCACCTGCACGCCCGTGCCCGCCGAGCGGGCCAGCTGGCCGCCGCGCCCGATCTTGAGCTCCACGCTGTGCACCGTGGTGCCGAGCGGAATCTCGAACAGCGGCATGGTGTTGCCGACGCGGATGTCGGCGCCCGGCCCCGAGACGACCGTGTCGCCGACGGCGAGACCCTTGGGGGCGAGGATATAACGCTTCTCGCCGTCCGCGTAGAACAGCAGGGCGATGCGCGCCGTCCGGTTCGGGTCGTATTCGATCGCCGCCACCTTGGCCGGCACGCCGAACTTCTCGCGCCGGAAGTCGATGCGGCGATACTGCCGCTTGTGGCCGCCGCCCCGATACCGTGCCGTGATGTGGCCCTTGTTGTTGCGGCCGCCGGTGCCACGCTTCGGCTCGAGCAGCGACTTCTCGGGAGTCGTTTTCGTGATCTCCCCGAAGTCCGACACCGAGCGGAACCGCGTCGCCGGCGTGACCGGCTTGAACTGTCGAATGCCCATGTCAGCCCTCGAATACCTGGATCGCGTCGCCCTCTTTGAGGGTGACGATCGCCTTCTTCCACGCCGGCCGGCGGCCCACGTAGCGGCCGTAGCTCTTCCGCTTGGCGCGCATCACCAGCGTCCGCACGTCCGTCACGGTCACGTCGAACAACGCCTCGATGGCCGCGCGGATCTGCGGCTTGGTGGCTTGCGCCTGCACGCGAAACGCGTATTCCTTGCGGGCCTGAAACGCCGCCGACGATTTCTCGGTGATCACCGGCCCGACGATCAAGTGGTGCTGCTCAGGCATCTTCGGTCTCCGCCTTCTCGGTCGCGGCGCCCAGCGCCGGCAGCTCGGCGACCACCGCATCCGCCCACAGGATCTCGTACGCGGTGGCGTCGGCGAACCGCATCACGTGCACCTTCGGCAGGTTGCGACCCGACAGGTAGACGTTGTGTGCGTGCGCCGCCCCCGCCGTCACCACCAGCACTTTCTTCTCCGCCACGCCCAGCTTGGCGAGCAGCTCCGCCAACGTCTTGGTCTTCGGCTTCTCGTACTCGAGGGCGTCCACCACGAACAGCGCGCCCTCGCGCGCCCGGGCGTTCAGGGCCGATTTCTTCGCGAGCTGGCGCATCTTCTTGGGGATGCCCAGGCGGTAGCTGCGCGGGTGCGGGCCGAACACGATGCCGCCGTGGCGCCAGTGCGGCGCGCGGGTCGAGCCCTGCCGCGCCCGGCCGGTGCCCTTCTGGCGCCACGGCTTCTGGTTCCCGCCCGAGACCTCGCTCCGCGTGCGCGTATCGTGCGTCCCCTGACGCTGGTTCGCGAGATAGGTGATCACCGCGCGGTGCAGCAGGTGCTCGTTCACCGTGCCGTCGAACAGCGTAGCGGGCAGACGCACGGCCTTCTTTTTCGTGCCGGTCGCTGAGTAATGCGGCGCCTCAATCATGGCGGCTTCGGCCTCCCTGCTTGCGCACCGTGACGAGCCCGTTGCACGGGCCGGGCACCGAGCCACGCACGAACAGCAGGTTGCGCTCGGCATCCACCTTCACCACCCGGAGGCCCAGCTCCGTGAAGCGGCGCGCCCCCATATGACCCGGCATCCGCTTTCCTTTGATAATCCGGGACGGGTCAGTGCCCGGAGCGATTGACCCGGGCTTGCGGTGCCGGGTGTTGCCGTGGGTCTCGGGGCCGCCGCCGAAGTGATGGCGGTGCACCACCCCCTGGAAACCGCGGCCCTTGGTCACGCCCGTGATCTTCACGCGGTCGCCTTCGGCGAAGATCGCCACCGTCACGCTCTCGCCCGGCTTGGGCGGCTCACCCTCCGACGCGAGCACGAAACTCTGCAGCACGTGCGGCGCCGTCTCGAGGCCAGCCTTCTTCACGTGGCCCGCAATGGCCTTGGCCGTGCGCTTCGGCTTCCTCGTGCCGAAGCCGAGCTGGATACGGGTGCCTGCGACCTGCACCACCGGGCACGGGCCCGCTTCGATCACCGTGACGGGCACGTGCGCGCCCTCGGCGTCGAACACGCGCGTCATGCCGAGCTTCCTGCCTATCAATCCCGTCATTGGGCCGGTCATGGCGCTACTGGACCTTGATCTCCACGTCCACGCCGGCCGGCAGATCGAGCTTGGTCAGCGCGTCGATCGTCTGCGAGCGCGAATCGAGGATGTCGATCAGCCGCTTGTGCGTCTTCAGCTCGAACTGCTCGCGGCTCTTCTTGTCGATGTGCGGGCTGCGGAGCACGGTCCACAGCTGCCGTTTGGTCGGCAGCGGGATCGGCCCCGAAACCTGCGCGCCCGTCTTCTCGGCGGTGCGCACGATGTCGGCCGCGGCCTGGTCGATCAGTGCGTGGTCGAACGCTTTGAGACGAATCCGGATTCTGCCAGCCATAGTTGCTCCGTCTCTTACTTCAGGATTTTCGTGACCACGCCGGCGCCCACCGTGCGGCCGCCTTCGCGGATCGCGAACCGCAGCTGCTCCTCCATCGCAATCGGCGTGATCAGCTCGATCGTCATCTTCGTGTTGTCCCCCGGCATCACCATC
>DATNOR010000143.1:0-2195 GCA_035601235.1 Gemmatimonadales bacterium | reverse complement strand
TGGACCGAGACCGACTACGCCGCCATCGTCTCCTGGTTCAGCGTCGCCTACGGCCTGGGGCTGCTCGTCATGGGCCGGGTCATGGACCGGATCGGCGTGCGCGCGGGACTCGCGATCGCCGTGCTGGTCTGGAGCCTCGCTGCCATGGGGCACGCCCTGGTGCGCACGGTCGCGGGCTTCGGCGTCGCGCGCGCGCTGCTCGGCCTCGGCGAGTCGGGCAACTTCCCCGCCGCGGTCAAGGCCGTGGCGCAATGGTTCCCGAAGAGCGAGCGGGCGCTCGCTACCGGGGTTTTCAACGCCGGGAGCAATGTGGGCGTGGTGGTCGCGGCGCTGCTGGTGCCGCCGATCGCCCTCGGCCTGGGGTGGCGCTGGGCGTTCCTCGCCACGGGCGCGCTCGACCTGATCTGGCTCGCCCTGTGGGTGGCCCTGTACCGCGAGCCGGCCCGGCCGCCGCGGCTCTCGGACGCGGAGCGGAGCGGCGCAGAGACCATGTCATGGGGCAGTCTGATCGGCCGCCGCCAGACCTGGGCGTTTATCGTGGGAAAAGCGCTGACCGACCCGGTGTGGCTCTTCTATCTGTTCTGGCTTCCCAAGTTTCTCGACGCGAGCTTCGGCGTCCGCCTGGCGGGCCTCGCCGCCCCGCTGGTGGTCATTTACGTCGCGGCCGACGTCGGCTCGATCACCGGCGGATGGATGTCGGGGGCGTTGATCAAGCGCGGCTGGAGCGTGAACCGGGGGCGCAAGACGGCGTTGCTCATCGCGGCCCTGTGTATCGTGCCGACCATGTTCGCGCCCGCGGCGGGCCGCCTGTGGGTGGCGGTGAGCATCGTGAGCGTCGCCGCCGGCGCGCATCAGTGGTGGTCGGCCAACCTGTACACGACCGTGAGTGACATGTTTCCCCCCGAAGCGGTCGCGTCAGTCGTCGGGATCGGCGGGTGCGCCGGTCTATTCAGCGCCTTCGGCTTTCAGCGGCTCACGGGCGCGATCCTGCAGGCGACGGGCGGCAACTACGCGCCGATTTTCGCGGTGCTGGGACTCGCCTACCTGGGGGCGCTGGCCCTGATCCATTTTCTCGTGCCGCGTCTCGAGCCCGCAGCGGAGGCGCTTGCCGGGCGGGGGTGATAAGATCAGTTTATCACCATGAAAATCGCCGATATCCGTGCCACCCCGGTGTCCGTGCCCCTCGTGGCCCCGCTGCGCCACGCGAACGGGTGCCACTGGGGGCGCTTCGTGCGGACCATCGTCGAGGTCGAGACCGACGACGGGCGCGTCGGCCTGGGCGAGCTGGGAGGCGGGGGGGAGGCGGCGACGGCCGCCGTGCTGGGGTTGAAACCGTACCTCGTGGGCCGCGACCCGGCGCGGCTCGAAGAGATGCGCTTCGTCATCGCCAACCCCACTGCATCGCTCTACAACCAGCGCACCCAGCTGCTCGCCGCGCTCGAGTTCGCCTGCCTCGACCTGCTCGGTCAGGAGTGGGGCGTTCCGGTGAGCGACATCCTGGGGGGCCGGCTGCGCGACCACGTGCCGTTCGCGTCGTATCTCTTCTTCCGCTATCCCAACGCCGACGGATCGGGTGAAGTGCGCACGCTGGACCACCTCGTCGCGGAAGCCCGCGCGCTCAAGCAGCAGAGCGGGTTCGCCACGCACAAGCTCAAGGGCGGCGTGTTTCCGCCCCGCTATGAGCTGGAGTGCTACCGCGCGCTCGCCGCCGCGCTCCCGGACGACAGCCTGCGCTTCGATCCCAACGGCGTCTGGTCCACGGAAGTGGCTGTCTGGTTCGGGCGGCAGATCGAGAGCCTGAACAACGACTACCTGGAAGACCCGGTGTTCGGGCTGCACGGCATGCGCCGCGCCCGCGACCGGATCCGGATCCCGCTGGCGACGAACACGGTCGTGGTGGGCTTCGAGCAGCTGGCGGCCAACGTGCTGCAGACGGCGGTGGACGTGATCCTGCTCGACACGACGTTCTGGGGCGGGATCCGGCCGTGCGTGAAGGCGGCGGGCATCTGCGAGGCGTTCCAGTTCGGCGTGGCGGTACACTCCTCGGGGGAGCTGGGCATCCAGCTCGCGACCATGCTGCACCTGGGGGCCGTGATCCCGAACCTCACCTTCGCCGCGGACGCGCACTACCACCACCTCCTGGACGACATCGTCGAGGGCGGCAAGCTGCAGTACTGCCACGGCGCGATCCCCGT
>DATNOR010000142.1:0-5565 GCA_035601235.1 Gemmatimonadales bacterium | reverse complement strand
GTATCACTCACCCCGGGCTTGCGCCCGGGTTTCCCTACTCCGCGAAGCGACGGAGCCTGTCATCCTGAGCGCCGCAGGCGCGAAGGATCCGCTTTCCTCAAACAGATCCTTCGCTCGCGCGCGTGCCGCGCGCTCGCTCAGGATGACAGCGCCGTGATGCGGCAGGAAGCGTTTCGTTGCGTGAGGCCGTTCGTCAGTTGAATCGCGTGGTCCGCCACAGCAGAACCCCGGTCCCTCCCAGCAGCGCGAGCATCGCGAGCGTGAGGCCCGCGACCCAGCCCCAGCCGAGCCGCAACTCGGGAACCCGGGCGACGAGTCCCAGGCCGACGAACACGGCCGTGGCACCAGTCACGAGCGCCCAGTCGAGCCAGGTTCGCCCCCGCCCCGGACCGCCGGCGCTCTCACCCGCCAGCCCGGCGCGCACCACGGCGGGGTCGATGCCGTAGCGCTGTCCCTCGCGCGCCGCCGCTTCCTGCCAGCGCTGGTGCTCGGCACCGGTGGCGGAGGCGAGCGCGATGAGCGCGGCGCCGAGCGCCATCAGGAGCGAGCCGCCGATCACCTGGGCGTACGTGGCCCGCGCGCCGCCGTGCAGTTCCCCGAACACGAGCAGGCCCCACACGAGCCCCCACAGCTGGTTCGTATTCGATAGCGGGATCCCGCGGCTGATGCCCACATACTTGGCGGCGTATTGCTGGAACAGGTCCCCCACCACCCACACGAAGCCGCCGAGCAGCAGCCAGAACAACACGTCCCGGGCGCCGCTCAGCTCGGCGACGAGCGCGGCGACGCCGCCGCGGTCGGCGAGCGCGAGCGCCGACATCATGCCGAGCTCGCCGACCGTGAAGAAGGTGACGAACGCGAGCGGATTCATGCCGGTGAGGTATGCCTTGCGGTAGGGGATGTACATGGTGCCCCACAACGCCCCGGCCGCGAGGGCAGCGGCGACGCCGCGTGCGGCGTGTCCCGCGGGCGCCTGCGCCGCCGACGCGACCGCGAGCAGCGCGGCGCCGGTGCACATCACCGCCGCGCCGCCGAGCACGGCCACCACCCGGGGCCAGCCTGCCCCCCGTAGCTCGTTGAAGAACACCGCGCCCCACAGGATGCCGAGCAGGCTGTTCGCGTTCCACAAAGGAAACGCGACGCTCAGGCCGATGTCCTTGATCGCGAAAATGGTGAGCGTGTTGGCGACGGCCCACAGGCACCCGGCGAGCACGGCCCAGACCACGAGATGCGGCGCCTGCCGCACGTCGGCCCCGATCGCGGTCGTTCCCCGCAGCAGGGCCGGGAGACTCCAACGCGCCAGGAACACGCCCACCACCATCGCGAGGGAGATCACGACGGGCGAGAGACCGAGCACGACCATCTTGGTGGGCGCTTCGGCGGCGCCGAGCCAGGCGCCGGCGGTGAAGCCGCTGGCGACGCCAGCGAGCTGCAGGCCGCGCAGGCGGGCCGGGTCGAGGGCCGGGGCTACCGTATCCATACGAGCACCAGCAGACCGCCGACCAGCACGGCGACGGGGACCCAGAACTGAGCGTCGTGCAGCATGGCGGCGAAGCGACCGGTCATAGCGGCTCCTCGGCGTAATGGCAGGCGGCGAGCTGGCCCGGCGCGACCTCGCGCAGGGCGGGCGGCTCGGTGCGACAGCGCGCGTCCTTCTTGGGGTGCGGGCAGCGGGGGTGAAACGGGCATCCGGCCGGCGGGTGCGCGGGCGACGGGACGTCGCCCGTGAGCACGATCCGCCGGCGTTGCGCGTTCGGATCGGGCACCGGCACGGCGGAGAGGAGCGACGTGGTGTAGGGGTGCCGCGGCGCGGCGTACAGGGCCGCGGCGGGAGCCCGTTCCACGATCTTGCCCAGATACATCACCGCGACGTGGTCGGCGACGTGCTTCACCACCGCGAGGTCGTGGGCGATGAAGAGGTAGGTGAGGCGCCGTCGCTGCTGCAGGTCGGCGAGCAGGTTCAGGACCTGCGCCTGGACCGACACATCGAGCGCACTCACGGGCTCGTCGAGCACCAGGAACTGAGGCTCGACCGAGAGTGCGCGGGCGATGCCCACGCGCTGGCGCTGCCCGCCCGACAGCTCGTGCGCATAGCTCCTGGCGAAACCGGGGTCGAGCCCGACCTCCTCGAGCAGCGCGGCGATGCGGCGCTCGGCGTCGGATCCGGTGGCGAGGTGGTGGATCGCGAGCGGCTCCGCCAGGGTCTGGCGCACCGTGAGGCGCGGGTTGAGCGAGCCATACGGATCCTGGAACACGATCTGCATGCGACGCCGCAGCGCCCGCAGCTCGCGGCCACCGAGCGTCAGCACATTCACCCCGTCGATCGCCACCCGTCCCGCGTCGGGCTCGATCAACCGGAGGATGCTGCGTGCCACCGTGGACTTGCCGCACCCTGATTCACCCACCAAGCCGAGCGTCTGGCCGGGCATGATCGCGAACGAGATGTCGTCCACGGCCCGGACCACGGCGCGCGGGCGTCCCAGCCCGAAGTAGCCGCGCTCGCCGGGGAAGTGCTTGACCAGCCCCTGCACCTCGACGAGCGCGGTGGCGGACGACGTCACGGCAGCGGGCGCGCGGTCCGGCGTTGCGGCTCCGTGAGGAGCCAGCAGCGCACCGTGTGGGTGCCGGGCTCGCCGGTACCCGCATCGAGCAGCGGCGGCTCCTCGTCACGGCAGCGGTCCCAGGCGTACGGGCAGCGCGGATGAAAACGGCAGCCGCCGGGCCACTCGCTGGCAGCCGGCACCTGACCCGGGATGCCGTGCAGCCGACCGCGGGCGCGCACCGGTGGTGCGTCGAGCCGAGGCACGGAGGCCAGCAGTCCGTCAGTATACGGATGGAGGGGGCGCGCGAACAGCTCCGGCGTGGGAGCCTGCTCCACCACCTGGCCGGCGTACATCACCACGACGCGGTCCGCCGTTCCCGCCACCACGCCGAGATCGTGGGTGATCAGCATGACCGCCATCCCGAGCTCCGCCTGCAGCCGCTCCAGCAGCTCGAGGATCTGCGCCTGAATGGTGACGTCGAGCGCGGTGGTCGGCTCGTCGGCGATGAGCACCTTGGGGTGGCACACGAGGGCCATCGCGATCATCACGCGCTGCCGCATCCCACCGCTCATCTGGTGGGGATAGTGATCGACCCGCTGCGCCGGATCGGGAATGCCCACGAGCTTGAGCATCTCGATCGCGCGGGCGCGCGCTGCGCGGCGCGACAGGCGCTGGTGCACGATCGCGGCCTCGGCGATCTGGTCGCCCACCGTGAACACCGGGTTGAGCGACGTCATCGGCTCCTGGAAGATCATCGCGATCTGGTTGCCGCGGATGGCGCGCAGCTCGCGGGGAGCGAGCGTGAGCAGATTGCGTCCCGCGAACTCGATGAAGCTCCCGGGTCGGATGTGCCCGGGAGGCTCGGGGATGAGCCGCAGCACCGACAGAGCCGTGACGGTCTTGCCGCACCCCGACTCTCCCACGAGGCCGAGGGTCTCGCCCGGATAGAGGTCGAACGAAACGCCGTCGACCGCGCGGGCGGTACCGCTCCCGTGCTCAGTGACGAAGTAGGTCTTCAGGTCCCGGATGCGGAGCAGCGGCTCGGTCACGCGGTCTCCCTGCGCGGATCGAGCGCGTCGCGCAGCGCGTCGCCCACCGCGTTCAGCGCCATCACCACCAGCGAAATGGCCAGCCCGGGGAAGGTCGACGACCACCACGCGACGGCCATCTTGGGCCAGCCGTCGGCGATCATATTGCCCCAGCTGGGCGCGGGCGAGGGCACGCCCATGCCGAGAAACGACAGCCCGGCCTCGAGCAGCATCACGTTGCCGATGCCGAGCGCTGCCGACACGATGATCGGGGCCGCGGCGTTGGGCAGGACGTGGCGGAAGATCACGCGCGCCGGCTCGGCACCGAGCGACCGCGCCGCCGCGACGAACTCACGCTCACGCACGCTCAACACCTCGGCGCGCACCAGTCGGCTGGTGCCGAACCATCCCGTCAACCCGATCAGCAGGACGAGCACCGCCAGCGGCACGTGCTCCCACAAGACCACGACCATCAGGAGCATGAACATGCGCGGCATGGCGAGCCCGACGTCCACCAGTCGCATCAGGGTCGCGTCCACCCAGCGGCGGAAATACCCAGCCACGCCGCCGACCACGACGCCGGTGGTGACGGCGACGAGCATCGCGAGCGCGCCGATGCCGAGCGAGATACGCGCCCCATAAACCAGCCGGCTCCACACGTCCCGGCCGAACGGGTCCGTGCCGAGCGGGAACTGAGTGGACGGCGCGTGGTTGGCGAGCCGGGTGATGTCGATCTGGAGGTACGGCTGGTAGGGCGTGACGAGCGGTGCGGCGAGCGCGACGGTGACGAAGAAGGCGAGCACGAACACGGCGGGGGCGGCGGTCGGATGCCGAAAGAAGCGCCGCCCGCGCGCACCGGTCCCCACTAGCCGCCGGATCTCGGCGACCACGACCAGGGCCAGCACGGCGGCGCCGCCGATCGCGAGCCAGTTCCAGACGTTCACGTAGCGCGCACACGAATGCGGGGGTCGGCCAACCCGTACAGCGCGTCGGCCAGGAGATTGCCGAGGACGACCATCACGCTGGCGACTAGAGCCGCGGCGGTGACGATGGGATAATCGCGCTGCAGGATCGCGTTCACAGCCAGGTGGCCCATCCCGGGCCACGCGAACACGGTCTCGACCAGGACCGCGCCCGTGAGCAGGAAGGGGAAGGTCAGTCCGAACAGGGTGATGAGCGGGAGCAAGGCGTTGCGGAGGGCGTGCACCAGCAGCACCCGTCGCTCGGGGAGCCCCTTGGCGCGCGCGGTGCGCACGAAATCCTGGCGCACCACGTCGAGCAGCGCCGCCCGCTGATAGCGCGCCGTGCTCGCCGCCCCAACCAGCCCGAGTGTGAGCGCGGGCAGCGCCAGGTGCCACGCGAAGTCGGCGGCGCAGGGGAGCGAGTCCACGCGGGGACAGAGGACGAGGTCGCGCAGGCCGCCCACCGGAAACCAGCCGAGTCGTTGCCCGAACACGAGCAGCAGCACCAGTCCCAGCCAGAACGTGGGCATCGAGTTCACGAACAGGGCCGCGTTGCCCAGCGCGATGTCGCCGAAGCGGCGCTCGCGGGCGGCCTGATAGACACCGAGGGCGAGGCCGAGCGCGAAATCGAGGATCAGCGCGGTGAGCGCGAGCGTGAAGGTGTTGGGGAGCGCTTCGGCGAGCGCGTCGGCGACGGGGCGGTGGAGCGACAACGACTCGCCCAGATCGCCGCGCAACAGGGCGCCCAGGTACTTGACGTACTGCACCCGCAGCGGCCGGTCGAGGCCGAAGCGCCGCGTCAGATCCGCGCACACCTCGGGAGACACCGGGCGACCGTCGGGCTGGCCGCAGGGAGAGCCGTGGGCGAGGTGAACAACGACGAAGGTGAGGGTGACGACCGCCCAGACGATGGCGATCGAGGCGGCGAGACGCCGCACCAACCACGCCGCCACCTAGCGCTCCACGCGGTCTCGATCCGTCAGGCGATCAGCGGGAATGCGCCACGTGCGGACCAGCGCGAGCCACGAGTCC
>DATNOR010000141.1:0-2753 GCA_035601235.1 Gemmatimonadales bacterium | reverse complement strand
CACGGCCCCGGCGGCCGATGCCTCGCCCACCTTGCCCGGGCGCCACCGCTTCATCCACCACCCCATCAGCAGCGCGATCGGCACCGTGCAGCCGAGCGTGAACAGTCCCCAGGGCGATGCCTTGAGGGCGTTGACGACGATGAGCGCCAGCACGGCGAGCAGGATGATCATGATAAACAGCACCGCGAGCATCGCGGTGGCGCCCGCGGCCGGATTCACTTCTTCCTTGGCCATCTGGCCGAGCGACTTGCCGTCGCGCCGCAGCGAGCAGAACAGGATCGTGAAGTCCTGCACCGCGCCCCCGAGCACCACCCCGATCACGAGCCACAACGTGCCCGGAAGGAAGCCGAACTGCGCCGCCAGCACGGGGCCCACCAGCGGCCCCGCCCCGGCGATCGCCGCGAAGTGGTGGCCGTACAGGACCCACTTGTTGGTGGGGACGAAGTCGCGGCCGTTGTTGTGCCGCTCGGCGGGCGTGGCGCGGCGGTCGTCCAGCGCGAAGACGCGATCGGCGAGGAACCGGCTGTAGAAGCGGTATCCCACCGCGTAGCTGCACAGCGCCGCCGTCAGGAGCCAGGCGGCGTTCACGTTTTCGCCGCGCGACAGCGCCAGCACGCCGAAGGCGGCGGCGCCGCCGACGGCAATGCCGCCCCACACGAGCACCGAGAGCAGCCGATTCATGGCGCCTAAGTTACGGCGCGCCTTGCCGATGTTCAATTTCGAACATAGGTTCGAAAGCTTGACTCCGACCACCCCTTGGCTCACGGCCGCGCGCGAGGCGACTCGCGTCACCACGCCAGCGACGGAGCCGCAGACCCAGCAGCAGCGCCTCGCCGAGACGATCCACGGGCGCGTCGTGGTTGTCACGGGCGGGGCGACGGGACTGGGCCGCGCCACCGCGCTCGAGTTCGCGCAGCGCGGTGTGGCGGTGGCGATCAACTACGTCGACCTCCCCGACCGCGACGTCGCCGCCCAGGCCCTGCTCACCGAGACCGCGATCCGAGCCCTCGGCGTGCCGGTGTATTGCGCCCGCTGCGACGTGCGCAACCACGCCGAAGTCGAGAAGTTCATTACGACAGTGCGGGAGCGCCTGGGGGGAGTGCACTACCTGGTCAACAACGCCGGCGTCGCGCACGACGGAGCGCTGTGGCGCTTGAGCCCCGAGGCGTGGCAGGAGGTGCTCGACACCAACGTCACCGGGGCCTTCAACTGTATTCAGGCCGTGGCCGGCTCGATGCGGGCCCAGCGCTACGGCAAGATCGTCAACGTCGCGAGCCATCAGGCCTTCCGCCCGGGGTTCGGCATCGCCAACTACGCCGCCAGCAAAGCCGCGCTGATCGGGCTCACGCGCTCGGCGGCCGTCGACCTGGGGCCGTCCAACGTGAACGTCAACGCCGTCGCCCCCGGCTTCGTCAAGACGGAGCTCCTGGCCAAGCTGCCGCGCGAGGTGCTGGAGCGCGCCGAGCACGAGTCGGTGTTGGGCCGCGTGGCGGAGCCCGAAGACGTGGCGCGGGTGATCGTGTTCCTGTGCAGCGAGGAGGCGCGGCACGTCACGGGCCAGGTGATCGTGGTGGACGGGGGACTCACGCTCGGTTCTTGAAAAACGGCGCCGCGAACACGATATTGCGCGCCGTGACTAATCCATTGCAAATCAAAAACTTAGTGCGTGGTGCGTGGTGCGTGGTGGCCCCGGTAGTGGCGGCGGCCTGCGGACACGGGTCTCAGACGCCGACTCCCGAGCCCACGGCCCCACTCCCCACCGCCGGCATCGCGGCGCAGCAGGTCGGCATCACACCCCTCACTCTCATCGTCGCGGAAGATTCGCTCCACTGGCAGGCGCTCTTGGGGGAGCGGCGGGCGGCGCTCGCCAAGAGCGACAGCGTGATCGGCACCCTGCTCACAACCCGGGCGCCGGAAGTCACGTGGCTACTCCCCGACGAGCTGCGGCGGGCCGCCCGGCGTGCGCCCGGGATCGCTCCCGATCCTGACCAGATGGGCACGGCGATCCTGTTGCGAGGCGGCGGGCGGGAGGAGATCGTGCCCGATCCGCTCCGCCATGAGCTGCGGACGCTGGCCGCGCTGGTGGGGGCGGGCGGTGGGCGCTTCGTGCTGGTGCCGGCAGGACTGGTGTTCCGGCGGACGGGCGGTCCGGCGGACGGGCGGACGGGAGGGGCGGCGGAGGGGCGCACCGGAGGTGTAGGGGCGCAGCATGCTGCGCCCCTACCGCACGGCCTTGCGACCGCGGAACTGACGGTCGTGATGGTCGACGTCCGCACCGGCCGGGTGGGGTTCCGGACCGTGGCGCGGGGCGAGGGGAACGATCCCTGGACGGCGCTGACGGGCGCCGTCAAGAGCCTCACGCCGGGGCTGCCGTGAAGCGTGAGGCGACCCTCATCGCCGGCGATGGCATCGGGCCCGAGATCACGGAAGCGACGCTGTCCGTGCTCGATGCGCTGGGAGCGGAGTTCGACTGGGACGAGCAGTACGGCGGGATGAGCGCCGTGGAGAAGGCGGGCACGCCGCTGCCCAAGGCCACGCTGGACTCGATCCGGCGCACGGGGCTCGCGCTCAAGGGCCCGCTCACCACGCCGGTGGGTGGGGGGTACCGCTCAGTGAACGTGGCGCTGCGCCAGGAGTTCGACCTGTACGCCAACGTGCGCCCCGTGAAATCGATCGTGCCCGGCGGACGCTACGTCGACGTGGACCTGGTCATCGTGCGCGAGAACACCGAGGGCCTGTACGTGGGATTGGAC
>DATNOR010000140.1:0-20921 GCA_035601235.1 Gemmatimonadales bacterium | reverse complement strand
CGTGGATCCGCTTGGCGGTGTGGTTGGTGATCGGATTCGGGATCTACTTCGGGTACAGCCGAAAGCACAGCGCGCTGCGGCCCTAGACGCCCCGGGCGACGCCCGGTAGCTTGCGCCCATGACGCGGCGCTTGGCGGTGCGAATGACCTGGCTCCTCGGGGCCGTGGGGGTGGCCATCGCGGTCGCCTGCAAGGGCAGCACCGCCCCGCACCAGCCGACCCCCTGTCCCTCGTACAGCGGCGGGCTGTCGCAAGGCGACTCGCTGTACGGGTTGTACCACCTGGTGTCGTATTGTCTGGACACGCTCCCCGCTTTCACCCCGCCGGCCGAGTCGGGCCACGTCACCTTGATCCATGCAACGAGTGCGGATTCGTTCGTCGCCGTCCTCGTGCCTCAAGGTCAGGCGCCGGAAACCATCCTGGGCACGTACACGCATCCCCTCCCGGACTCGATCCACGTGACCGGCTTCGTGAGGGTCTCCGGCTTTCTCGTTTCGGTGGAACTGCCGGGCAGGTTCATGCTGCAGCAGAACACCCTCTCCGTAAGCGGGCGCCTGGTTGTGACCGGGACGAGCCCGCACACCGTGTCGTTCGTCGGGGCGAGGTAGCGACCGTAGCATCCTCGGGACGCCTTCCCGTTTATCTTGTGGCATGTCGACGAATGGCGTTTCCATTCCTCCGGAGCGCAGCAGAGCCGCGCAGGACGTGGCCGCCGTGCTCGCGCCCGGACGACGCGTCGCGCTCACCACGCATGTGAACGCCGACGGTGACGGCGTCGGCAGCGAGGTCGCGCTGTGGCACCTGCTCACGGCGCGGGGGCTCACTGTCGCGATCGCGAACCCCACACCCATCCCCGACCGGTTTCACTTCCTACTGCCGAACGGCGCCGACCGCTCCGAGCGCGCGACGCGCGAGATCGAGGCCGCCGACGTGGTGGTCGTGCTCGACATCTCGGACCTGAGCCGCCTGGGCGATCTCGCGCGCGCCATCACGCAGTCCCAGGCGGTGGCGTGTATCGACCACCACGTGAGCGGCGGCTCGCTCCCCGGCGGGCCGCGCCTGGTCGCGCCCGAGGCCGCCGCCACGGCCGAGCTGGTGTTCGACTTCGCGAATGCGCTCGAGTGGCCGCTCTCGCCCGAGGCCGCGCGGGCGCTGTACGTGGGTCTGCTCACTGACACCGGGGCCTTCCGGTTCGCCAACACCACGCCCCGTGCGCTGCGAGTGGCGGGGGCGCTGCTCGAGCACGGCGTGGATCCCGAATCGATCTATGCGTCGGTGTACGCGAGCGCCCCCGAGGGGCGTGTGCGCCTCATGACGGAAGTGCTCGAGACCCTGGTGGTGGAGCCCGAGCACGGGCTCGCGTGGGTGACGGTGCCACCGGACGCGCTGCGGCGCCACGGCGCCACCGCCGACGACCTCGACGGCATCGTGGAATACCCGCGCTCCATCGCCGGCGTGCGGCTCGCGCTGCTGTTTCGCAATCTGGCGAGCGGGAAGGTGAAGGTGAGCTTCCGCTCGCTCGGCGACGTGGACGTGGCGGAGCTGGCGGGCCGCTTCGGGGGCGGCGGGCACCGCAAGGCCGCGGGGGCCTCGCTCGATGGGACGCTCGCGGAGGTGCAGGGGCGCGTCCTCGCCGCCGCGCGCGACTACCTCGGTCGATAGCTTCAGTTCGTGCCGTTCCGGCGCCTGACGCTCCGGTCCTCCGTTCTCGTCAGCCTGATCGGCACGCGGTTGCCGATTCTCCTGCTCGGTGCCATCGCCGTAACGATCGTCGGCACGATTCCCGCACCGACCGCCGAGGCGCTGTGGCGGGTGTCGTCGAACGAGCTCGTGAATCTCCAGGCCCGCTGGGACACCGACTTCTATCACCAGATTGCGACCGTCGGCTACCGCTGGGATCCGTCGGTGTTTCTGCATCAGAATGTGGTCTTCTTCCCGTTGTATCCGCTGTTGATGCGCTGGGGCGGAGCGCTGCTGGGGGGCCATCCGCTGCTTGCCGGAACCGTCATTTCGCTCGCGGCCTTCGCCGGCGCGATCGCCCTCCTGTATCGGATGGCGGTCCTCGAGCTGGGTGAGGAGAAGGCGTGGCCGGTGATCCTGCTCGTGTCGACGTACCCATTCGCGCTGTTCTATTCCGTCGTCTATACCGAGTCCTTGTTCCTGTTTCTCACGGTTGCCGTGTTCTACGCCATGCGACGGCGTTACCTGCTGCTCGCGGCGCTGGCCGGCTGCGCGGCGGGGCTCACGCGTCCCAACGGGTTCTGGCTGGCGCTCCCATTGCTGTGGCTGGCGACGAGGGGGGCGGAGGGGCGGGGGGGGCGGGGGGGCAGGGACGTCCCGGCCATCCTCGTCGCGCTGGCGCCGCTCGCCGGCGTCGCGATCTTCTCGGCGTATCTCTCCGTGCGCTTCGGCGACGCCCTGGCGTGGATGCACGGCCAGGCCGCGTGGGGAATGCCGTTGTTGGGCCGCGGTCCTGCGCCGGACCCGGTTCGCACAGCCGAGGACCTCCGGCTGAAGGTGAGCGAAGTGATGGTCTACGCCGGCGACATCGCGGCGTTTTTCTGGGCAGCCGCGTCGATCGTGCCGGTGGTCCGACGCCTCGGCGTCGCGTACGGATTGTGGATCGCCATCAACATCTTCCCGCCGGTGGCGGCCCACCTCTTCATCTCGCTCGGACGGTTTACATCGGTCCTGTTCCCTCTATTCTTTTGGCTTGCGTTGGTCGTGCCACGACGGCGCGTGGCGTGGTTGGCCGGCGCGTTCGCGGCAGGTCAGGCGCTGCTGGCAGTGGGCTTCTTTTTGTGGCGACCCGTCGTGTAGCGCGCCGCCGCCTTGTCCACCTCTTTCCTCGTCCGGTGCTCCATGAAGCGCGTTCTCCTGGTGTTGGCCCTGGTCCTCGTCGTGCTCGCGGCGGTCACGCTCGAGCGCACCGTCACGTTCCGCTCGCGCCAGCCCCAGGTGGCCCCGGTGGCCGTCGAGCCGCTCGACACGGCCGCCCTGGCGCGCCGGCTCGCCGGCGCGTTGCGTTTCAAGACGATCTCGTTCCAGGACTCGAGTCAGTTCGACGCGCGCGAGTTCGAGGGCTTGCACCGCTACCTGCGGGATTCCTTCCCGAAAGTGCACGCCGCCCTCAAGCTCACGAAAGTGAACGGCTACGGCCTGCTGTACGAGTGGACCGGCTCCGACCCGGGACTCGCGCCGGTGGTCCTGCTCGCCCACCAGGATGTCGTTCCAATCGAGCCCGGGACGGAAGGCCGCTGGACCGAGCCGCCGTTCGAGGGACGGATTGCGGGGGGGTACGTGTGGGGGCGCGGCGCGCTCGACGACAAGGGCAGCCTCGTGGGGTTGCTCGAAGCGGTCGAGCATCTCGTCGCCGCGGGCGCTAAGCCCCGCCGCACGCTGTACCTCGCCTTCGGGTACGACGAGGAGGTGGGCGGTCGCCGCGGCGCCGCCCGTATCGCGGAGCTCCTGGCCACGCGCAACGTGCACCCGGAATTCGTGCTGGACGAAGGAGGTGGGCTCGCTACGGGGTTCATCCCCGGTATCGCAGCCCCAGTGGCGCTCGTCGGCATCTCCGAGAAAGGGTACGTGACGGTCGAGCTCACGGCACAGGCAGAAGGCGGGCACTCCTCCATGCCGCCGACGGAGACGGCGGTTGGCATGCTCGCCGCTGCGCTCACGCGGCTCGAGCACCACCAAATGCCACGCGCCATCCGCGGCCCGACGGCCGCGATGTTCGACTATATCGGCCCGGAGATGCCGTTCGGCCCCCGCCTCGTCATGGCCAACCGCTGGCTGCTTGGCGGCATCCTCGCCGCGCAGTTCGGCGCCACGGCGTACGGGAACGCAATGCTCCGTACGACCACGGCGCCCACAGTGCTCCAGGCGGGGGTGAAGGAGAACGTGCTGCCGTCGTCGGCGCGCGCCCTCGTGAATTTCCGCATCCTCCCGGGCGACAGCGTGGGGGGAGTCCTCGAGCATGTGCAGAGGGTCGTCGACAATCCGCGCGTCGGCGTGCGAGCGCTCGCGGAGACCGTGAGCAACCCTTCGGAGGTCGCGAGCGCGGACGCCGCGCCGTTTCAGGAGCTGGCACGCACGGTCCGAGAAGTCGTTCCTGAGACGGTGGTGACGCCGTGGCTCGTGGTGGGGGCGACCGATTCGCGCCACTATGCCCGGCTCACCCACAACGTACTCCGGTTCGCGGGAGCCGCCATTGGGAAAGACGATCTACGCCGGGTGCACGGGACGGATGAGCGAGTCGGGGTGCAGGCGTACGCGAATGCTGTGCGGATCTACATCCAGCTGGTGAAGAACGCCCTGCTATAGGCTCGAGGTCAGCCCGCACCGCTCGCCAGCAGGCTCGTAAGCGTGGAGTGCGCTGCCCGCCACGCAGGCAAGAGGGCGCCGCCGAGCGTCGCGCCCACCAGGAGGGGGACAAAGCGCACGGCCGCAGCCGGGTCCCATGGGGGGAGCCCCGCGGCGACTGACGCCAGGGTGCCCCAGACGACGAGACCCGCCCACATGCCGATTGCCACCCCGACCAGCGCGACGCCCGCCGCGCGCGCCAGCACGAACCGGAGAATGTGCGTTCGCCGCGCACCCACGGCGCGGTGCACGCCGAGCTCCAGCAGGAGCGACGTGACCCACAGCTGCATCACAACGAAGGTCCCGACCGTCGCCAGCACGAGGATCACCCATCCCTCGATACCGAGCATGTGCCCGAACCAGACCAGCGGTGCGGCTTGCTTGACCAGGAACGTGCGAAAATCGATTCGCACGACGCTCACATCGGCTGTGCCGAGCGCGTCCCGCAAGTCGTGCGACACGGCGATGGCTCGCCCCGCGTCACGGGGCGCCCGCACCAGAAGGTCCACCGTGGGCGCCGGATGCTGCAACACGCTCAGGTACACCGCGTCCGACGGTTGCAGCCCCGCGCCGAATCCGACCGGCCGTTGATCGTCGACGACACCGACCACCCGGTACCAGTCGCGTCGCTCGCCACCCACCAGGATTTGCCGCCCGACTGCCTCTCCGTGCTGGAAGTGATGCATGGCGAGCGAGCGACTCACTACGGCGACTCGCGGTGCCCTCCATCCGTCGCCAGTGGTGATTCCACGGCCTGCAGACACAACCAAGCCCATCGTGCGGAACGTGTCGGCGCTAACGAGATAGTGCGTCGCCATCACCGGCTGCAGCGGCAGCGAGATTCCCCCCTGCGTGCAATTCCCGCAATCCGTCGTCACAAGGTCCACGATGCCGGATCCCAGGAGGGCTCCGGGGCTCATGAGGCTCACCGAATCGAAGGTACGGCGGTCCGTCAGGCGCTGGAGCAGCGCCGTGTATTGCGCCGCCCGCCTCGCCGGCGGGGACGGTGCCGCGGTGATCTGATACAACTCCCCAACATCGGACGTGGGTCCGCCCGACGTGACCAGTCGACCGGCCTCTCGGTCGAGCAGTGCCGCGGCGGTCAGCACGGTCAGGCTCAACCCGAGCTGGATGGCCGGGACGCCCAGGTGGAGCGGTTTCCCGGTAGCGCCGGGGAGCGGCGACGTGCGGGAGGAGAGGGCGAGCGGTGCGAGAGCGCCGAGCACGACGCCGGAGAAGGTCGCGACGATGGTCAGCAGGTTCGTTGCCTGCGACGTCGGGCCGATCGTCTCGGGCCAAGCGGCAATTACGGCGCGTAGAGCGAACGCTCCTAGGACTGCGCCGACGACCAGGGCGATACACGCGATCATTGCCCCCTCGACGAGTGCGGCGCCCAGTACTGCGCGCCGTGACGCGCCAACTGCCCGATGCAGTTTCACATCCTGGCTTCGCCCCGCAGCGCGGGCGGCCGAGAGGGAGACGATCGTCAGGGCGGCCACGGCCAGAACACCCGTGGCGACGCCGAGCAGCAAGCGGAAGAGGATCTCGAGTGCCGCTCGGTCCGTGGCCCCGGGGCCCCACGCGAGGCTGCTCCAGCTCATCCCTAGAGTGCCCCCGCGCCAGGCTGCGACGCGGAGGCTAGTGGAGACGTCGACCCCGGGCGGGGGTACCAGCGATGTGACGGGGAGCAGGGCTGCGAGGCCGACGGCCGCCGTTGCGGAAATGAGGAGGGCCGATCCCCGGTAAGTACGCAGCGCCCACAGGGCGGGAGCGAGGACGCGGCGCAGCATCACGCTGGAACCCTGCCACGGCGTCCCCGGAGCGTCAACCCCAGCGCACGGGGCTCCTCAGCCGTAGTCTCTCAATGACACCGACGACCTGGACTCCATCGGGAGGAGCTATGAGACTGCATGCATTGCTACTGAGCGCCCTGTTGGCGCTCGCCGCCACCGCCGCTGCTCAGGCCCAGACTCCGATGCGCGGCGGGGCCCGCCGCATGGAGCTGCTCTTCAAGGACATCACACTCACGCCGGCGCAGCAGGCGAAAGTCGACTCGATCCAGGCGCGCTACAGAAGCGAGCGGCCGTCCTTCACGCCGGGCGCGCCGCCGGACTCCGCGACACGCGAGAAGATCCGCGCCCTGTTCCAGCGCGAGCGGGACGACCTCCGCGCGGTCCTGACGCCGGACCAGCAGAAGACGTTCGATCGCAATGTCGAGGAGATGCGCCAGCGGCGCCCCGGTGGGGCCTGACGTCTCAGTCGAACAAGCGCTGCCGGCGGTCGATCTCGCGCACGACCCTGATGGCGAGCACGGTCGCCACGATGCCTACGGCGCCGACGGCGATCCCGACGTGGGTGGCGTCGCTCAGCTGCTCGACGGTGCGGGCGTCGCGGGCCAGACGCGTGAACACGGGCTCCAGCACGGCCCAGGCCACCGACATGCCCCACCAGCCGCGCAGCAACACGGGGGCGGGCAGGTCGTCGTACCCGTCGCGGTCGTTGCGGGAGTCGCTGCGCAGCCAAAGGTCCTTCATGACCTGGTAGGCGCGCACCACGTTGACGAACGGAATGAACCAGTATCCCACGGCCCAGGTGGGGCTGAAGCGCACCCGCTTCGACCCGACGAACACGAGATTCGTGTAGGCGCGGTACAGCCACACGAGCCACAGCACCGCCGCGCACGCGAAGGCCACCAGGTTGAGCGCGTCGATCGTGCGGGATCGCGCGTCGGCCCGCTGCTCGGCGTCGGTCCGCCAGCGCGCGTCGCTGGCGGCGACGTCGGCGGGCAACGGTTGCGCGTCGGCGACCGCGGGAGCGATGAGCGCGCGCTCCGACAGGCGAGACGCCATCGAGCCGGCTTCGAGCACGAGGCAGGCGAGCAACAGATAGGTCGTCCACTGCGCCACCGAGACGCGGCGAACGGGATGCCGATCGTCCGACATGGAGTGCGCGGTTTGGCCGGTGCAAAATCCTGCAATCCCTGTGCCCGTTACAGGTCGTTGCACGCCCGCCGCATATCCGTCTACCTTTCTCCAGTGCCAGCGTCCGATACTCTCCAGGCGCGCGTCGAGCGCGCCTTATCACAGCTGAAAAACCCGCGCCGCGGCGGCGACGTGCTGGCGGCCGGCATGGTCAAGGACCTCGCCGTGGACGACCGCGGCACGGTCAGCTTCACCTTCCTGCTCGGCCGCGACGATCCCGGCTCGCTCGCCCGCGAGGTCCGCAAGGTGGTGCAGGGTGTGCCGGGAGTGACGGCGGTGCGGGTGAACGTGACCGATGCGAGCGCCGCGGCGGGCGCCACCGCGGCCGGCGCACCGCGCACCGGCCCTGCCGGCGTCCCTCCCCCCTCGACTCCCGTCGAGCTGCCGCACCTCGGCAAAGTTCTGGCGATCTCGTCCGGTAAGGGCGGCGTCGGCAAGTCGACCGTGTCCGCCAACGTCGCGGTCGCGTTGGCGCGTGCGGGGCACCGGGTGGGCCTCATGGACGCCGACATCTACGGGCCCAACATCCCGCGCATGATGGGCGTCGATCGCAAGCCGGAGGTGCGGGGCGGCAGGATTCAGCCGCTCGAGGCCCACGGCGTGAAGCTGATGTCGCTGGGGCTGATCGTCGAGCGCGATGCGCCCGCCATCTGGCGCGGGCCGATCATCATGAAGGTGATCCAGCAATTCCTGCGCGACGTGGACTGGGGAGAGCTCGACTACTTCCTGGTGGACCTGCCGCCGGGCACCGGCGACGCGCAGCTGTCGCTCGCGCAGACGGTGCACATCCGCGGCGCGGTCATCGTCACCACACCGCAGGAGGTGGCCGTGGGCGACAGCCTGCGTGGCGCGAAGATGTTCGAGCGCGTCGGGGTTCCCGTGTTGGGCGTGGTCGAGAACATGAGCTTCTACGTGTGCCCGCACTGCGGCGAGCGGACCGCCATCTTCCTCGCGGGCGGCGGCACCCGGCTCGCGGACGAGCTGGGCGTGCCGCTGCTGGGCGAGGTGCCACTACAGGCGCAGCTGGCGGATTTGGCCGATACCGGACGGCCGATCGTCGCCGCCCAGCCCGATTCGCCGGCGGCGCGGGCGCTCGACGCGATCGCGCGCCGCATCGCCGACGCGCTCGCCGCCGTGCCGCGCTGACGTGCGGCTTCTGCTCGCCGCGCTGTCGCTGCTGCAGAGTCCCCACCGCGTCGATCGTCCCGAGCTGCGCGCCGGCCTGGACACGCTGTACGGCGGCGGCTTTCCCACCGCCGCCGGCTACTTCGCCGAGCTCGCGCGCCAGGACAGCGCAGACCCGGCGCCCCTGATCTTCGAGGCGAGCGCATACATCTGGTGGGCGGCGGCGCTCGAAAACGACGACTACGAGGCGGCGCGCATCGATTCGCTGCTCGATCGCGCGATCGCCCGGGCCGCCGCCGCGCCGCGGGGATCGGCGCGCGACTTCTGGCTCGCCACCGCGCTCGGGTACCGCGCCCGCCAGCGCGAGCTGCACGGGCACTCCTGGGGAGCCGCCAAGGACGCCAAAGCCATGCGCGACGCCTATGCGCGCGTCCTCGCCGCCGACTCGAGCTGCGCCGATTGCTACCTCGGCCTCGGCGTCTATCAGTACGGTCTGGGCCGAGCCGGCGCTCTCGCCCGTCTCGTGGCGAAGTTGGTGGGCTTGGGCAGCGGCAATGCGGAGCAGGGGATCCGCTATATGCGCCGCGCCGCGGTGGACGGCGACCTGGCCCGGGTGGAGGCCGGGTGGGTGCTGGCTGCCGCCCTGGTGCGCGAGGCGGCGCGCGCCGCGTCCACCAGGGCGACTCTGCGGCGCGCCGCCCGCGACGAAGTGACCCAGCTCGCCGAGCGCTACCCGGGCAATCCGGTCTTTCAGCGCTTCCTCCGAGAGATCCCCCCGGCTGCCCCGTGACCTGACATGTGACCCAAGCGGTGTTGCGGTGCCGCCACTCTACCCTCCGAAGCCCGGCGTCCTTACGATGCACGTGAGGTTCGCTACTGGTTAGGGGATCCTAGAATGGCCGACGTGCGGTGGGCCCGTCTCGAGACCGACATGAACTGTCGTCTGCGTCGTGGCGCGTGGTATCGCGTCGCGGGCTTGACGTCTGCGGAAGCGACGCTCGACGTGAATCGGGAGCAGGTGCCGATCCCGCGCGCGTCGGTCAAGATCGTCACGAGCCCTCCCCACTACTGGACCGTCGTCCCGCGCCCGCGCGCCGCGCGCAGCTTGCCGGCGCTGTGGGGCGACAAGTACGCCGTGTGCCCCGGCTGCCGCAACCGCGCCCAGCTCAAGGGAGCGCCGCACAGCATGCGCTGTCCGCGCTGCGAGCGGACGTTCCGCGTTGCATGGGAAGAGTGGTTCGTCGCCGCGGGCTGAGTCGGACGCCTTAACGCCGCTTCGCTCCACTCCGTCGTCCACCATGCTAACGTTGTACGGGCGTGCCCCGCAGTCCGGAGACACGGGATGACTCGGACTATCCAGTCCCAATCGCTCAGACGTCTGTGGCTCCTCGTCGCCATTGGCGCCGCGTACTTCGTGGCGGGCCGGCTCGGGCTGCGGTTGGCGGTCGTCAACCCCAGTGCCACCGCCGTCTGGCCGCCGACGGGGATCGCGCTCGCCGCCCTGCTGCTCGCCGGGTACGACGTCTGGCCGGCGATCATGGTCGGCGCGTTCCTGGTGAACCTGACTACCACCGGTGCGGTGCCGAGCGCCGTCGCAATCGCGGCCGGGAACACGCTCGAGGGGCTGCTCGGCGCGTACCTCGTCAATCGCTTCGCCCGCGGTCGACGGGTGGGGGAGCGCGCGCGCGACGCCTTCACCCTCGCGGTGCTCGCGGGAATGGTGAGCACGGCCGTCAGCGCCACGGCGGGCGTGCTCGCGATCTCGCTCGGCGGACTGGCGGGCTGGAGCGATTTCGGCTCGATCTGGCTCACCTGGTGGCTCGGCGACGCCGTGGGCGATCTAGTGGTCGCGCCCGCCGTGCTGTTCTGGGCGCTGCACCCCCGCGTGCACTGGACGCGACGCCAGACGCTCGAGGCCGCGGCGCTGCTGCTGGGCGTCGTCGTCGTCGGGACCGCGGTGTTCGACGGTCTGTTCCCGTGGCGGGACCGGCACTATCCGCTCGAATTCCTCAGCGTGCCGCTGTTGCTCTGGGCCGCGTTCCGGTTCGAGCCGCGCGAGGCGGCGACGGCGGTGCTCGTCCTCGCCGGCGTCGCCATCGCGGGCACGCTCTCCGGATTCGGGCCGTTCGCGCGGCCGACGTACGACGAGTCGCTGCTGCTGGTGCAGGCGTTCACCGGCGTGACGGCCATCATGACCCTGGTGCTTGCCGCTGCCGTCGCCGAGCGGCGGGAGGCGCAAGAACGGCTGCGCCGGCTGGCGGTGAGCGATCCCCTCACGGGCCTGTCGAACTACCGGCAGCTGGTCCAGGCGCTCGAGACGGAGATCAAGCGTTCGTCGCGCACCGATCGGCCGTTCGCCGTCGTGCTCATGGATCTCGACGGCCTCAAGACGATCAACGACCGTTTCGGTCACCTGGTGGGGAGCCTGGCCCTGCGGCGCGTGGCGGAGACGTTGCTCGGCTCCTGCCGCGGCATCGACACCGCGGCCCGGTTCGGCGGCGACGAGTTCGCCTTGGTGCTGCCGGAGACGGGCGACGCCGCGGCCTGGCACGTGGCACGCCGCATCGCCGATCGAGTGTCGCGCGACGGAGAGCAACCGGTGATCTCGGTGAGCGTCGGCGTGGCCGTCCATCCGCGCGATGGGGCGTCGCTCGAAGGCCTGCTCAATGCCGCGGACCGCTCGTTGTACGACACGAAGTCGCACCGGCGACAGCGGGCGCACGCTTCCTAAGCCTTTCCTTCTTCTCTTCTTAGCGCGTCGCCCTGTGTCGCCCGGTCGACACTGGCGCGCTCTTGACGACCCCCCTCACGGCGGATATATGGAGGTGCACAAACTGCCCGTGCGGGGAGGCGCATATGGATCGAGGGTTGTCGGAGTGGGCCGACATGGTAAAGGGCCCGCGGTGGGGCCGGGTCCGAGACGGCGTGCGTTCCCGCCTGCGGCGCGGTGCGTGGTATCCCGTGCTGAGCGCGGGGTCACATTCCGTCGTCCTCGATGTGCGCGGCATGTCCGTCAGCGTGCACCATGCCTACCTCGACCTCACCTTCGCCCGCCCCACGCGCTGGAGCATCGTGGCGCGCCCTCCGGATGCCGGGCTGATGCCCGAGAGCTGGGGCGCGTGGTACGCCGTGTGCCCGGGGTGCGCCGCGCGTGAGCCCGTCAGACAGGTCACCGGCACCATGGCGTGCACGCGGTGCGATCAGGGGTTTCACATCGACTGGAGCGCAAGCGCCAAGCTGCTGGACGAGCGGACCCGTCCCACGCCGGCGCACCCGCACGCCGCCTGACCAGGGCGGCGCCACCCCCTCGTCGTTGACCCTCGGCGCCACGCTCCGGTAGCTTGCGGCGCCATGACCAGCGTCACCCGCGCGCCCGGATCGCTCACGGTCGGGCCGCTGCGCCCTGTCATTCTGCAGCTCGCCACTCCCGCCGTGGCGATGATGGCATGCCATTTCTGCTTCAACCTGATCGACTCGATCTGGGTAGGCCGACTGATCGGCCCGGCCGCGCTCGCGGCCGTCTCGACCGCGGGATTCTACGTCTGGGTGCTGCTGTCGCTCGGCGAGATGGTGGAGGTGGGGCTGATCGCGGTCGCCGCGCGGCGGCACGGGGAGGGCCGCCCGGACCTCGCCGCGCGCGCCGCCGGGGCGGCGGTGCTGTACGCCCTCGGCGCGGGCACGGTGGCGTCGCTGCTCGGGTTCGCGCTGACCGGCGACTTGTTCCGCCTGATGACGGTCCCGCGCGAGGTGGCGGCGCTCGGGTCCCACTACCTCGACACGTGGCTACTCGGCGGTCCGCTGGTGTTCGGGTTCTTCGCGATCGAGGCGACGTTCCGGGCGGCCGGCGACACGCGTACGCCCTTCGTACTGCTCGCGGCGTCGGTGCTGCTCTCGATCGGGCTCGACCCGCTGCTCATCGCCGGCGTGGGACCCTTTCCCCGGCTCGGCGTGGAGGGGGCGGCCGTCGCGTCCGTGATGGTGCGGGGCGGGGGGTTCCTGATCGGTGTCGGCATCGCGCTCAAGCGCGGGCTCATCCGGCTCGACGCCCCGGACTGGCGCGCCGTGCCGACGCTACTGCGGGTGGGCGCGCCGCTCTCGCTCGCCGGCGTGCTCCTCTCCGTGGTGTATATGTGGCTCACGCGGTACACCGCCCGCTTCGGCACGGCCGCGCTCGCGGCACTCGGGGTGGGCCACAAGGTCGAAGGCATCGGGTTCCTGGCCATTTCGGGATTCGCACTCTCCGCGGCCGCGCTGGTCGGGCAGAATCTGGGCGCGAACCAGGAAGCGCGCGCGCGCCAGGCGGTGCGTATGACCGTAGGGTATTGTCTCACGGTCACCGTGGCGACGGCAGCCGCGTTCCTCGCCATCCCGCGCTCGCTGGTGGCGCTGTTCACGTCCGATCCCGCGGTGATCGCCGACGGGAGCCTCTACCTGCGCGTGATCGCGTTCGCGCAAATCGGGCAAACGTTCGAGATCATACTGGAGGGTGCGCTCGCGGGCGCGGGCTACACGCTGTGGCCGCAGATCACGAGCACCGCGCTCACGCTGCTGCGCGTGCCGCTCGCCGCGCGGTGGTCGGGGACGATCGGCTTGCTGGGCATCTGGCTCGCGCTCTCGGTCACGGCCGTGGCGCGCGGCATCGCGATGACGCTGTTCTGGATCGGCGGCGCATGGCGCAGGATGGTCGTGTGACAACGCGGAAGTCGGAACGCGGAACGCGGAACAGTAGGGCGGAGCTCGGTACGCGTGTTCCGCGTTCCGCGTTTCGCGTTCCGCGTTCAGTCTAGTATGGCCACCCTCATCACCCTGCTCACGGACTTCGGGACCGCCGACAGCTACGTCGGCGAGGTGAAGGGTGTGCTGTTGTCGCAGGTGCACGGCGTGGTGCTCGCCGACATCACCCACCAGGTCCCCCCCGGCGACGTGCGTGCTGCCCAGTACATCCTTTCCCGAGTATGGCAGCGGTTTCCCCAGGGGACCGTGCACCTGGCCGTCGTGGACCCGGGAGTGGGGACCGACCGGCGCGCGCTCGCGGCCCAGACGGCGGGGCACTTCTTCGTCGCGCCCGACAACGGCCTGCTCTCGTTTCTCTCCGCGGAGGCGCATTTCGTTTCGCTGCCGGTGCCCGCGGCTGCGGCGCCCACCTTCCACGCCCGCGACCTGTTTGCGCCCGCGGCCGGACAGCTCGCGCTGGGCGCCTCGCTGTCACACCTCGGCCACCCGATCTCAGATCCGTACCGCGCTCCGCTCCCGGCCCCTCATCATGATGGCGCAGCCTGCGTGGGCGAGGTGCTCTACGTGGATCGCTTCGGTACGCTGATCTCGAACATCCCGGGCGACGCGGTGGAGCCCGGGGTGCGGATCCGGGTCGCCGGTACGGAGATCGGCACGCTGGCGCGCACCTTCGGCGAGGTGAAGCGCGGCGTGCTCGTCGCGCTCGTCGGCAGTGGCGGAACGGTGGAGATCGCGGTGCGCGACGGCAGCGCCGCGCGGCTGCTAGGAGTCGGTGTGGGAGCGGAAGTGCGGGCCTGACGGCGTCGGAATCCGCACCTTGGCCATCACGCGCTCCACGAACCCGAACTCGGGGGCGAAGCGGGTGAGCTGGGCCAGCTCGCGGAACAGCTTGCGCTCGCGCCCGGCGACCGCGCGACACTGGTCGCACCGCGCCAGGTGCGCATCGCGCGCGGCGGGCAGTAGCCCTTGAGCCCAGAGCTCGATTTCGTCCGGGGTCAGGTGTTGGGAATCAGGAGTCGGGGTCATCTTGGGCCAGCCTTACGGGGTTGCGAGCGCACCGGTTTCACTCCTTCCGATCGGCCAGGTAGCCCCGCAATTCGTTGCGGGCCCTATGGATATACGTTTTCACCGTGCCCAGGGGCAGCTCGAGGATCCGGGCGATTTCCTCGTAGGAGTGGCCCTCCACGTGGCGCAACAGGATGCACGAGCGGTACTCCGGCCGCAGCCGCGCGATCGCCCGCTCGATCGCGCCCCCCAGCTCGCGCGCCTCGAGCTCCTGCAGCGGGGTCTCGCCCTTGTCGCCGAGCTGCGGCGTGGTCGCGCGCATTGCCTCGGGAGTGGTAGCGTGGGGCGAGCCGTCGAGCGAGAGCGTGTCAAGCTCGTGTTTCCGGAGCTGATCGATCGCCGCGTTGTTCGCGATCTTGAAGATCCAGGACGAAAAGCGGAACTGCGGGTTGTACGAGCCGAGCCCGTTCAGGACCTTGATGAACGTCTCCTGGGCCAGGTCCTCGGCGAGCCCGCGGTCGCGCACCATGCGGTAGAGCAGTGAGAACACCGGCCGCTCGTAGCGACGCACCAGCTCGCGGAACGCCGCTTCGTGGCCGCGCTTGGCCCACTCGACGACGTCCTGGTCGCTGGCGCCCGTCAGGTGGCCCGGCCTATCTTTCGCGCCTATGGCGCCCCCTGCATTCGAGGTGGCCGTGAGTCGTATGCCCGACGCGAAACGATCGTACGTGCGCGACATGTTCACCGCGATCGCCCCGCGCTACGACTTCCTCAATCATCTCCTGAGTCTCAACGTGGATCGCTCCTGGCGCCGCGCCGCGGTGCGGCGGCTCGCCTGGGAGCGGACCCCCGACGGCACCTACCTCGACCTCTGCGCCGGCACGCTCGATCTGGCGGCGACGCTCGCCCGCGAGCCGGCGTTCGCGGGGCGGGTGGTCGGCGCGGACTTCGTGGTCCCCATGCTCGCCCGGGGCAAGGGGAAAACCGCCCGCGCCCGTCCGGTCGCCGCCGACGCCCTGACGCTGCCCTTCGCCGACGGCCGGTTCGACGGCGCGATGTGCGCGTTCGGCGTCCGGAACCTGGCGGATTTGGACGCCGGTCTGCGGGAGGCGTACCGTGTGCTCCGGCCGGGCGCGCGTTTCGTGGTGCTCGAGTTCACCACGCCGCGGTTCGCGCCGCTGCGCGCGTTGTATCTGTTCTACTTCCGGCGCGTGCTCCCCGCGATCGGCCGGGCGGTGTCGAAACATAGGGACGCCTATACCTACCTGCCAGAGTCCGTGCTCGCGTTCCCGGACGCCGACGCGCTCGCGCGCCGGCTCTCCGCCGCCGGATTCGGCGCCGTCGGCTACGAGCTCCTGACCGGCGGGGTCTGCGCCGTCCATCATGGCACTCGATAACCTGCGCGCCCTGGTCGAGGCGATCGAGGCGCGGGGGGAGCTCGCGCGCGTCGCTCACCCGGTCTCGGTAAATAAAGAGATCACGGAAATCGCCGACCGCTGCATGAAGTCCCCGGGAGGGGGGCCGGCACTGTTGTTCACGCGGCCGACGCTCGCCGGCGGCGCCGCGTCGCGCCATCCGGTGGCGGTCAACCTGTTCGGGTCGGCCCGGCGCATGGCGCTCGCATTGGGCGTCGATTGTCTCGACGAGATCGGCGAGCGCATCGCGGCGCTCTTGAACCTCAAGGTCCCCGACACCCTCCTCGGCAAGCTCGCCATGCTGCCACAGCTCGCTGAGGTGGCCAAGTTCCCGCCCAAGACGGGCGGCGGCCGCCCGCCGTGCCAGGAAGTGGTGATCCGCGAGCGCGACGTGGATCTGGCGCAATTCCCCGTGCCGGTGTGCTGGCCGGAGGACGGCGGTCCCTACATCACGCTGGGGGGTGTGATCACCCGGGATCCGGGGTCCGGGGTCCGGAACGTGGGGATGTATCGAGTGCAGGTCCTCGGGAAGAACGAGCTGGCGATGCACTGGCAGCGCCACAAGGTGGGCGCGGCCCATTGGCGCGCCATGGCCGAGCGCGGCGAGCGAATGCCCGTCGCGGTCGCCCTGGGAGGCGATCCCGCGTCGATCTATGCCGCCTCGGCGCCGCTGCCCCCCACCATCGACGAGTTCCTGTTCGCCGGGTTCCTGCGCCGGGAGCCGGTGCGCCTCGCCAAGGCGGTGACCTGCGACCTCGAAGTGCCGGCGGAGGCGGAGATCGTGCTCGAGGGGTACATCGATCCGCGCGAGGAGCTCGTCCTCGAGGGCCCGTTTGGGGACCACACCGGCTTCTACTCACTCGCCGACCATTACCCCAAGGTGCACGTCACCGCCGTCACGCTGCGGGCGGAGCCGATCTGGCCGCACACGATCGTAGGCCGGCCGCCGATGGAGGACTACTGGCTGGGGCACGCGACCGAGCGGATCTTCCTGCCGCTCCTCAAGCTTACGATCCCCGAGATCGTCGACCTGCACATGCCCGCCGCCGGGATCTTCCACAATCTCGTGTTCGTGAGCATCGACAAGCAGTACCCAGGGCAGGCGTACAAGGTGATGAACGGCCTGTGGGGCCAGGGTCTGATGTCCCTGGCCAAGGTGATCGTCGTGCTCGACAAGGACGTGAACGTGCAGGATGCGCAGGAGGCGTGGTGGGTGGCGTTGAACCACATCGACCCCGAGCGCGACGTGCGCTTCACCATGGGGCCGATCGACGTGCTGGATCACTCGAGCCGGGGCTTCACCTTCGGCTCCAAGATGGGGATCGACGCCACGCGCAAGTGGAAGGAAGAGGGCTTCACGCGCGACTGGCCCAACCGGATCGTGATGGACGCGGTGACGCGAGAGAGAGTCGATGCCATGTGGAAGGAGCTGGGAATTGACCTGGGCGGCAACGGGCGGTAGAAGGCGGCAAAGGGCGGCATGACGGCGCGCGAGGGGCAGACGTTTGCCGGCGAGAGTTTGCTCGTACGCTACGTCAACTTCGTCAAGCTGCCGCACACGGTGTTTGCCCTGCCGTTCGCTCTCCTGGGAGTTGTGGCCGCGTCGTATGCATCTCAGGTGACATGGCGCATCCTTGGGCTGGTCGTCCTGGCGTTCACGTCCGCTCGGTTCGTGGCGCTCGGGTTCAACCGCATCGCGGACCGGGAGCTCGATGCGAAGAACCCGCGCACCCGTGGGCGCGAGCTGCCCTCGGGCCGTCTCACGCTGCGGCAGGCCTGGAGCGCGGTCGCGCTCGCGGCGGCGCTGTTTCTCTGGACCGCGTGGGCGCTGAACCCGCTGTGCTTCGCGCTCGCGTCCCCCGCGCTCGTGTTCATCGCGGCCTACAGCTACGCCAAGCGGTTCACCCACTGGTCCCACCTCTGGCTCGGTCTGGCGGACGGGATCGCCACGCCCGCGGGGTATCTCGCGGTCACGGGGCGGTGGAGTGAGCCGTGGTGGCTGCTGCCCGCGGGCGCGCTGGCGGTGACGTTCTGGGTAGGCGGGTTCGACGTGTTCTACGCGCTCCAGGACGAGACGTTCGACCGCGCCGAGCGGCTCGCCTCGCTGGTGGTGCGGTTCGGCCAGGCGCGCGCCATCCTGCTCGCCAAGCTGCTGCACGGCCTCGCGCTCGCGGCGCTGGTCCTGTTCGGGCTCGGCGCCCACCTCGGCGTCGCCTACTTCGGCGGCGTCGCGCTCGGCGCCGCCCTGATCGCCTGGGAGCACCAGCTCGTCAAGCCGGGTGACCTGTCGCGGCTCAATGCGGCGTTTTTCAGCGCCAACGGGCTGGTCAGCATTGTCGTGTTTCTGGGCGCCCTCGTGGACCGGGTGTTGTGAAACGCGGAACGCGGAAGTCGGAACGCGGAACAGGCGGGCCAGCGCCGGTCGCGCCTGTTCCGCCTTCCGCGTTTCGCGTTCCGCGTTCTCCGCCGCCCCCCCGGCCGCCGGCGCACCCCAAGCGCTCCCCCACCCCGAACCGTCGCGGGCGGTGACGACCAAGCTGCCGGTGATCCTCGCCATCACCGGCGCCTCCGGCGCGCCCTACGGCGTGCGGCTGCTCGAGCTGCTGGCGGTACACCAAGTTCCCACGTGGCTCCTCGTGTCCGCCCATGGCTGGCGGCTGCTCGCCGAGGAGTGCGGCATCACGGATGACCGCGGCTTGAAGAAAGCGACGGGCGGCGATTGGACCAGCATACGGGTGTTCGACGACAAGGACCGGGGTGCGGAGCCCGCGTCGGGCTCGGCCAAGACCGCCGGGATGGTGATCTGTCCCTGCTCCATGGGGACCGTCGCGGCGATCGCTCATGGCACTAGTCGCTCGCTCATCGAGCGCGCGGCCGACGTGTCACTCAAGGAGCGGCGGCCGCTCGTGCTCGTGCCGCGCGAGACGCCGCTCTCATTGGTGCACCTCCGTAACTTGACGCTCGCGACCGAGGCTGGGGCGGTCGTGATGCCCGCCGCGCCCGGGTTCTACCACAAGCCGCAGCAGGTGCGCGATCTGGTGGACTTCGTGGTGCAACGGGTGGTCGACCACCTGGGGCTCGACATCGCGCTCGTCAAGCGCTGGGAAGGCAACACATAGTTGCACGACGCTACGACGCCACATCGTAACAGGGTGCAGTGAGAGTCGGGGTCATCTCGGACACACACGGGATGCTGCGGCCCGAGGTGTTCGACCTGTTCGAGCACGTCGATCACATCTTGCACGCCGGTGACGTTGGGAGTCCCCAGATCCTGATCGAGCTCGAGGCGCTGGCTCCGGTGACCGCGGTGTACGGCAACGCAGACGGTCCCGAACTGCGGGCGCGCTTACCTCAGGTGGCCGAGCTCGAGCTCGACGGGTTCGCGATCGTGGTGACGCACGGTGACCAGCTGGGGCATCCCACGCCGGACGCGCTGCACGCGGCGTTTCCCAGGGCCGAGATCATCGTGTACGGTCACACCCACAAGCCGCTGCTCGAGCTGGTGGATCGGACGGTCACGGTGATGAACCCCGGCGGGGCGGGACGGCCGCGGTTCGGCATCCCGCCCAGCGTGGGCGTTATGGAGCTCGAGGCGGGGATCCCGCCGCGGGCGCGGTTGGTCGCGTTACGGCGGTGAATATGTGGCGTTCGCGCCACATGCGATTGGTCCAGCCTCGAGCCCGCGGTGTGTTTCGGATTGGCTTGTTTGTTGCGGCTTGTCCACACTCGATACCGATTCAGAGGATCCCGCCGCCACATGAGGACGTCCATAGCGCTGATCGTCGGCACACTCCTGCTTCCGGCCTGCGGCAAAGACACGGGGGTTGGACCTCCGCGAGTCGCCGTGGTGGAGGTCACGCCTGATGCCGCTCTGCTCACCGCCTTGGGCGAGACCCGCCAGCTCTCGGCTGTACCCAGAGACGCAGCAGGCAACCCGCTGAGCGGATTCACCATCACTTGGACCTCCTCCAAGCAATCGGTCGCGAGGGTCGACGAGACGGGACTGGTCACCGCGGTAGGCAACGGCGACGTCGAGATCACCGCCGCTGCCGCGAGCGTGCGAGGCAAGGCGCAGGTCGTCGTGCGGCAGGAGCTCGCCCGACTCCTGTTCGTGGGCCAGCCCAGCGACGCCCTCGCGGGCGAGGCCATCACGCCGGCGGTCGCCGTTGAGCTGCAGGACCCCGGTGGCCACCGGGTTACTGACGCGGCGGTGCCGGTGACGCTGACGCTCGGGGCCAACCCGGGAGGTGCCACACTGAGGGGTAGCGTTGCCGTGACGAGTGTCCATGGTGTCGCCACCTTCAGCGACGTGTGGCTCGACAAGGTGGCCAGTGGTTACACCCTCAGCGCCGCCGCGGCGCAGCTCACGGCGGCCAACAGCGCCGCGTTCGCCGTGGCCCCCGGGCCCGTACAGCTCGCGTTTCTCACGCAGCCCGGCACGGTCGAGGGGCAGGTGGCGTTCGATCCGGTAATCCAAGTCAGGGCGCGGGAAGACCGGTTCGGAAACGCGGTGACTGATGCCCCAGTGACGCTCGCACTGGCCGTGAGTCCCTCCGGAGAAACCCTGGGCGGGACGACGAGGGTGACGGCTGTAAACGGAGTGGCCACGTTCGGCGGCCTGAGCCTGGCGCAACCCGGTGACGGGTTCGTGCTGGAGGCATCGAGCGGTGCGGCGACGCCCGCGCGGAGCGCTGAGTTCAGCGTGCGACTCACCTTCGTGCAGGTGAGCGCGGGAGCCGAATACACCTGCGGTGTGACCGTCGTGGCATTCGCCTACTGCTGGGGTGGCAACGTGGCCGGCAACCTGGGTGACGGCACGACCGCTCAGCGCGTCACGCCTGCGCCGGTTTGGGGGGGCCTGCTCTTCGTGGGCGTGAGCCCCGCTTCTCAGGACACCTGCGGTGTCACCACGGACAGCACCGCCTATTGTTGGGGCGCGAACCTCGAGGGCGAGCTTGGTCTGGGGACGCTCGAGCAGCGATTTGCCCCAACCGCCGTGGTGGGCGGATACAAGTTCGTCCACATGAGCGTAGGTGGTTTGCACAGCTGCGGTGTCACCGCGGACCATGTCGCGTACTGCTGGGGCACCAATCAGCAGGGCCAGCTCGGCGACGGCACGACCACCGCGCGGTTCACGCCGACGCGGGTGACGGGAAGCTTCAACTTCGCTCACGTGAGCGCCGGGACGTACCACACGTGCGGCGTCACCACCACCGGCGCGACGTACTGCTGGGGGTCGAACGCCAACGGCGAGCTCGGGGATGGCACCCTCGCTGACCGGCTCACGCCCACGCGCG
>DATNOR010000139.1:0-2889 GCA_035601235.1 Gemmatimonadales bacterium | reverse complement strand
GCGAAAGGAACGTGGAAGCCATGAGGGAAACGCGGAACGCGGAAGTCGGAACGCGGAACAGGCGACTCGTGCTCCGAGCTCGGACCTGCTGTTCCGCGGTCCGCGTTCCGCGTTCCGCGTTCTTTGCCATCGGAGTTCTCCTCCCGGCGACGATGCCCGCCCAACAATGGCCCGTCCATTCCATGGACCGCCCCCGCCCTCCGGTGGTCGACCCCGGCCCCGAGCGGCCGCCGGTGCCGCCGCCCTCCGATGCCGTAGTGTTGTTCGACGGCAAGGACCTGCAGCAGTGGCAGGCGGAGAACGGCGGTGCGGCGAAATGGGTGGTGCGGGACGGCTACCTCGAGGTGGCGCCGCACACGGGGGCGATCGAGACGAAGCGCGGGTTCGGTGACGTGCAGCTGCACCTCGAGTGGGCGGCGCCCCTCCCGGCCACCGGGGAAGGGCAAGACCGCGGCAACAGCGGCGTCTTCCTGATGACGCATTACGAAGTGCAGGTGCTCGATTCCTATCACAGCGACACATACGCCGACGGCCAGGCGGCCGCGGTGTACGGGCAGACCCCGCCGCTCGTCAACGCGTGCCGCCCGCCGGGCCAGTGGCAGACCTACGACATCATCTTTCACCGGCCCCGCTTCACGTCGGACGGGGCGGTGCGCGACTCGGCGCGGGTGACCGTGCTGCACAACGGCGTGCTCGTCCAGGACAACACGATCATCACCGGCTGGACCGTACACGGCCAGCGCGCCCACTATGCGCCGCACGGCGACCGGCTGCCGCTGCTGCTGCAGGATCACGGCCATCCCGTACGCTATCGCGACATCTGGATCCGCGAGCTACGCGAGCACGAGTGACCGTATGATGCGTCGAGCGGTGTGCGTCGCCGTCACGGCGGGCGGACTCGTGGCTGCGCCCCTCACGGCACAGGTTCCGGCCCAGGCTGCGGACATGCTGCGGCGCCTCTTCGCCTCCCGCGAGTTCGCGCCGGAGCACTTCGGTCCGGCGCGCTGGATCGCCGGCGGGACGGCCTACACCACCGTCGAGCCGGCGTCCGACAACACCGGATCGGACATCGTGCGCTACGAGACGGCGACGGGCGCGCGCAGCGTCGCCGTCGCCGCGCGGCAGCTCATCCCCCGGGGCGCCACTGCACCCCTCGACATCGACGACTACGACTGGTCGAGCGACGCATCGAAGCTCCTCATCTTCACCAACACACAGCGGGTGTGGCGCCAGAACACGCGCGGGGACTACTGGGTGCTGGACCGCGCCGGCCGGACGCTCAAGAAGCTGGGTGGCGACGCCCCGGGGTCGTCGCTCATGTACGCCAAATTCTCGCCCACGGGCGACCGCGTCGCGTACGTGCGGCAGGGCGATCTGTACGTCGAGCGCCTCGCCGACGGCCGCATCACGCGTCTCACCACCGGCGCCGACTCGCTGCACGTGAACGGCATGACGGATTGGGTCTACGAAGAGGAGTTCGACCTGCGCGACGGCTTCCGCTGGTCCCCGGACGGCGCCCGCATCGCCTACTGGCACTTCGACATGACCGGCGTGGGCAGGTTCTTGCTCACGAACGACACCGACTCGCTCTACCCGTTCGTCACACCCGTCCAGTACCCCAAGGCCGGCACCACGAACTCCGCCGTCACCGCCGGCGTGGTGAGCGCGGAGGGCGGTGCCACCACATGGTTGCAGGTGCCCGATGATCCGCGCCAGAACTACGTCCCCCGCCTCGAATGGGCGGGGCCGCAAGAGCTGGTGCTGCAGCGGATCAACCGCGCCCAGAACACGGATCGCGTCATGCTCGCCGACGCCACCACCGGCGCCGTCCGCACCGTACTGGTGGAGCGGGACAGCGCGTGGCTCGACGTGGTGGACGACCTGCAGTGGCTCGCCGGCGGCAAGGAGTTCACCTGGGTGAGCGAGCGCGACGGGTGGCGGCACCTGTATCGGGTCAGCCGCGACGGCAAGACTGTACGCCTGGTCACGCCGGGCGCCTTCGACGTGATCGAAGTCGCCGCGCTGGACGAGCCCGGCGGGTGGCTGTATTACATCGCGTCGCCCGATAACGCGACTCAGCGCTACCTGTATCGCATACCGCTCGACGGCAGCGGGAAGCCGGAGCGCGTCACGCCCGCCGACCGACCGGGGACCCACAGGTACGACATCTCACCAGACGCGCACTGGGCATGGCACACCTACTCGACGCTCGACACCCCGCCGGTAACCGACCTGGTACGCCTGCCCGCCCACGCCACGGCCCGCACGGTCGTTTCGAACGAGCCACTGCGCGGGGCGGTCGCGCCCCTCACGTCGCGCCGCGGCGACTTCTTCCGCGTACCGCTTCCGGATAGCGCGACCCTCGACGGCTGGATGATTCGGCCCCGCGACTTCGATTCCACGAGGACCTACCCGCTGCTGATGTACGTGTACGGCGAGCCCGCCGGGCAGACCGTGCGCGACCAGTGGATGGGCGGCCTGGGGCTGTGGTTCCGGATGCTCGCCGACCAGGGCTACGTGGTCGCGAGCGTGGACAACCGCGGCACGCCCGCGCCGCGCGGCCGGGCGTGGCGCAAAGTAGTGTATGGCGCGATCGGTGTGCTGTCGAGTCGCGAGCAGGCCGACGCCGTGCGCGCCCTGACTCGCTCCCGGCGCTACCTCGATTCGACGCGGGTGGGCATCTGGGGGTGGAGCGGCGGCGGCTCGAGCACCCTGCAGGCGATGTTCCGCTACCCCGATGTGTACCAAGTGGGGATGAGCGTGGCCCCGGTGCCCGACGAGCGGTTGTACGACACGATCTACCAGGAGCGCTACATGGGTTTGCCGCAGGAGAATAAGAGCGGGTACGAGACCGCGTCGGCCATCAATCGCGCCGAGGGGCTGCGCGGT
>DATNOR010000138.1:0-2709 GCA_035601235.1 Gemmatimonadales bacterium | reverse complement strand
CAGCGTCCGTAGAGGCGTCACCTCCCGTCACGCTTCCACCTCCCGCGGTCACCTTGAAGGTGACCGGCACGCCCGGCTGCGCCTTCCCCCCCTGATCGAAGCGGACAGTGGGGACCGTAGGGACCGCGGCACAAACGCTCGCCTCCTGGCGGTCCCCTGCTACGATCCCGAACGTCGGAGACGGGGGCGCAGTGGCTTCTCCGCCACCGCAGCCGATGGCCAGAACCGCAGGCAAGATCCACGGAGGAGCGCAACGCGACGGGCAGCGACGGGACAGGGTCATGGGGGCCACCTTTTCGACGTGCGTCGACGGGTAGCCCATGTTGCAGCACGCTGCGGGCCACCGTCGCGATGCGGCGACAGGAGGCAATTCCTGAATCGACGCCATCATCTGGTGGGTGCAAGAGCCGTGGCCGGCTGTGTGGCGAACGCGCAACAATGGAGAGCCACGCGCGCATGTCCCGAAGGGAACCAACCTGCGACGAGTCGAAGCTAGGGAGCGACTGATGTCGCCAGGGCCTCCCCATAAGGCGCGAACCCGGAGCGTCGTACCACGATCCAGCCGATCCCGAGCCCGGCGCACGCCACCAGGGCGTTCGTCACGTCGAAGGTGCGCTCCACGATCACCAGGTGACCCAGCTCGATCACCACCGCCAACCACACCCCGGGCCACAGGTGCGCCCAGCGTCCCCTGAGGCGCAGCGGCCAGACGGCCAGCAGGCTGCCGAGCGGCACATATAAGAGGAACTGCTGCAGCACGTGCAGCGCGCTGAACGCGTCCACCCGCTCGGCGAGCGATGCCAGCGGCACCAGGTTCTCGGGGCCGAGCTGCGCGGCGATCGCGTGGACATCGGTCCGAGGCATGAATAGGCGCCACCCCCACAGCACCAGCAGGGCGCCGTATGCGAGCAGCGCGGCGCGCGCCCGCGCCGCCCCGCGCAGCAGCTGCGTCAGCGCGGGGAGCGCCCGATGCGCCACCCACGCGCCCAGACCCACGCCCGCCACGCGCACCAGCACCGCTCCCCACCAGATCGGAAACCCGAGCATCCCGTGCCCGAGCTCCGCCAAGAGCGCGAGCCCGGCTCCGGCGCCCGCGACGCCCACCCACCTGGCCTCACGCCCCCGTTCGCGCAGTAGCATGACGAACAGAAACCCGGCCGGCGCGAACAGCAGCAGGTCGACCAGCGGCAGCGTGTCGAACGAGATCGGTCCCGCCGCCGCGAGCGCGGCGTTGAGGCGCCCGAGGGGTCCACCGGCGGTCCACGGCAGCGCGGCCGGCCCGAACAAGGGCGTCAGCGCCTCGCACAGCGCGGCCCCGCCGTACGCGGCGGCCACGAGGAAGGTCGGCACGCCCAGGTACGACCGCGCTCCCTTCGCCGCCACGACGGCGGCGATCAACAGGGCGACCGCGCCCGCGCCCAGCAGCGCGCCCAGCGTGTTGGTCGTGACATCCACGATGCTGGCGGTCCGCACTGGTGAGAACACCTGCAGCCCCTCGACGGTCGCGCTCAGCGCGAGCCCGACCAGCGTCGCTCGCCGGATCTCGGCGCGCACGTTGCCGGACCGGGACGTCACCACCCACACCGCCCCGAGCCCGGCGAAGAGCACCGTGTTGCGCAGGCCGTCGATCGCGTCACGCCAGCCGAGCGAGGGCGTGAAGGCGCGCACCAGCCGTTCTCCGGCAGCCGTGAGATCGGAAGAGAAATGCAGCTGCGTCAGGGTTGCGAGCAGGACCACCGCGACGTAGCCCCACCGCGCCGCGCGGAAGCGCTGCTCGGGCGTCATGCGGGAGCGCGCACGCTCAGCTTACCGGGTGCAGCTGGTCCTTGACCGGGAGCTTGCGGATCCGCGTTCCGGTCGCGGCGAAGATCGCGTTCGCCACCGCCGGCATCACGCACGACGTGCCGGGCTCGCCCACGCCTCCCGGCGCCTCGCCGCTCGACACGAGATGGACCTCGATCACCGGCGCTTCGTTGATCCGCAGCATGCGGTAGTCGTTGAAATTGTGCTGCTCGACGCGCCCGCCTTTGATCGTGATCTCGCCGAACAGGACGCCGGTGATCCCGAACACGATGCCGCCCTCCATCTGCGCTGTGACCGTGTCCGGATTGACGATCGTGCCGCAGTCGACGGCGCAGACCACGCGGGTGACGCGCACGTCGCCTGCCGGCGACACGGCGACCTCGGCGACCTGGGCGATGTAGCTCCCGAACGCGTGCAGCAGCGCGACCCCGCGGCCGCTGCGTGGCGCCAGCGGCTGTCCCCACCCCGCCTTCTCTGCCACCAGGTCCAGCACGGCTCTGGCTCGCGGCGAGTGGTCGAGCAGCGCGCGCCGGTAGGCGACCGGATCCTGCCCCGCCGTGGCGGCGAGCTCGTCGATGAAGCTCTCCACCACGAAGATGCTGTGGGTCGGACCGACGCCACGCCAGAACGCCGTGGGAATCCCGGGCGGCTCCTGCCGCACGTACTCGACCCGGATGTTGGGCAGGTCGTAGGGCGGCTCCGCCGCGCCTTCCACGGCGTCGGTATCGAGGCCCTTCATCCCGGCGATCACCTGGTGCAGGCCGACGGCGCGGATCACCCGCAGGTTCTTGGGGAACAGCTCGCTCGTCACCCGCGCCATGATCGACGACCCGGTGACGCGATGCGTCCACGCGACCGGCTTGCCGCCGGCATCGAGACCGGCGGCAATCCGGTCGTAGTAATAGG
>DATNOR010000137.1:0-7275 GCA_035601235.1 Gemmatimonadales bacterium | reverse complement strand
GAGCTTCGAATACGTTGCCAGGGCGATGCGGGTCAACGGGTCCCTTTCGCGAGGAGAGGTCTTCGGTCTATCGTTTGTTCGCGCCCTGAGAGGGCGCGCTCGGCCGTTGGTGCGTCCTTACAGGACGCACACCACGCCGAGTCCGGGCTCTCAGCCCGGGTAAATGTAGCGACCACTCATTTCGGAGCTTCGCCATGCGAACGCCAGCCCCCCTGATCACCGCGCTCGCGCTGGGCGCCCTCGTCACGCCCGCGCTCTCCGCCCAGACCGCGACGGACCTGGCGACCGTCTGCAAAGCCGTTGGCGATGCGAAAGTCGGCCAATGGGCGTCGTTCGACGCGACCGGGATCAGCTACACGGAGGTCGGCCCCTCGGAGTCCGGAACGCTACGCCTCGCGGCCGTCGGCTCGGAGCGCTCGGGTGACTCGACTCTCTACTGGTTCGAGGTGAGGTTCTCCGGAAAGGACCCCAGTCACTCAGGGGTTATCCAAATCCTTACGCCGAGCCTCGCGGCCGGAGTAGCGACTCCGCGCGCCTTCGTCATCAAGGCGGGCCTACAGCCAGCCATGAAGATCCCCGGTCAGATGGCGAGCATGGTTGGCAAGAACGGCGGGGAAGGCGCCTCGGCGCTCGATCTCGCGAGCCGATGCAGCGGCGGGCTTGTGGTGGGATGGGAGTCGGTCACCGTTCCCGCTGGCACGTTTCGATCGTTGCACATGACCTTTGAGGGAGATGCCGAAGTGTGGGCCTCCTCCGAGGTCCCGTTCGGACTAATCAAGACTCGCCGCAAGGGCGGCGGGATGGTGCTCACGTCCCATGGCAGCGACGCGAAGTCGTCCATCACGGAGAAACCGCTGGACATGGGCGGAATGATGACCAAGCCGTAAGCGCCCTTGCGGGGTTCGGCCTTTCCGTGCTTACGTGGTGGCCTCTGCTCTCCACCCTGAGGAGGCCGACCCCCGTGTCCATTCGCTCGCTGTCTTTCGCCGCCGTCATCCTGCTGCTCGTCACCCCTCGCTCCGCGCCGGCCCAAGCGTACGACTCGACGGTTTTCGCCGGTCTCACCTGGCGCGAGATCGGCATTTTCCGCGGCGGCCGCAGCGTGGCCGTCGCCGGCTCGGCGGCCCGCCCTAACGAGTACTGGTTCGGCACCACGGGCGGCGGCGTCTTCAAGAGCACCGATGGGGGCAACACGTGGCTGCCGGTGACCGATAAGTATTTCGGCGGCACCATCGGCGCGATCGGCGTCGCGGAGTCGAATCCCGACATCGTGTACGTGGGCACGGGCGAGTTCCCGATCCGCGGCAACGTGTCACACGGCGACGGCGTCTGGAAGACGACCGACGGCGGCAAGACCTGGACGTTCCTCGGTCTCGCCGAGACACAGCAGATCGCGCGCGTGCGGGTGCATCCCACCAACCCCGACATCGTCTACGTGGCGGCCCAGGGACACGCGTTTGGGCCCAATCCCGAGCGCGGCGTCTACAAGACCAGCGACGGCGGCAAGACGTGGAACAAGGTGCTGTTCCGCAACGACTCCACCGGCGCCGCCGACCTGATCCTCGACCCCACCAACCCGAACGTGCTGTACGCCGGCCTGTGGCAGGCGGAGCGCCGGCCCTGGACGCTCGTTTCGGGCGGGGCGGGGAGCGGGCTGTTCAAGTCCACGGATGCGGGTGAGCACTGGACCGAGCTCACCAAGAACCCCGGGCTGCCCACGGGCCTGTGGGGAAACATCGGGATCGCGGTCTCACCGGCCAAGCCGGCGCGCGTGTGGGCCTTGATCGAGGCGGACTCGGGCGGCGTGTACCGCTCGGACGACAGCGGGTCCACCTGGAAGTATCTGAACTCGGACCACAAGCTGCGAGAGCGCGCCTGGTACTACTCGAAGATCATGGCCGATCCCAAAGACACCAACACCGTGTGGGCACCGCAGGTAAACCTCTTCAAGTCCACGGACGGCGGGGTCACGTTCCGCCACGTGATCGATCCGCACGGCGACAATCACGACCTGTGGATCGCGTCCAACGATCCCAACCGGCTGATCGAGTCGAATGACGGCGGTCCCAACGTCTCGTTCAACGGCGGCAAGACGTGGACGGACCAGGACGTGGCGACGGCGCAGTTCTATCACGTCGAGACCACGAACCACTTCCCGTATCGCGTGTGCGGCGCGCAGCAGGACAACTCCGGCGTGTGCGGGCCGAGCCGCTGGCGGGGCGGGATCGACCGGGGCCAGTGGTACGACGTGTCGGGCGAGTCGGGCTATATCCAGGCTCGGCCCGACAACCCGGACATCACCTACGGCGGCGACAACTCGGGATTCCTCGGCCGGGTGGACCACAAGACGGGCTTCTTCCGGTTGATCAATCCGTGGCCCGACAGCCCCGACGGCCACGCGGCGGCGGAGGGGAAGTACCGCTTCCAGTGGACGGCCCCGTTGCTCATCTCGCCACACGATCCCCACGTGCTGTACCACGGTGCCAACGTCCTGTTCAAGACCACCAACGAGGGGCAGAGCTGGACGGTGGTATCGCCCGATCTCACCCGTCACGATCCCGCGACACTCGGCCCCTCGGGCGGCCCGATCACGCTGGACCAGACGACGGCCGAGTACTACGGCACGATCTTCGCGATCGCCGAGTCGCCACGGGTGAAAGGGCTGATCTGGACCGGCTCGGACGACGGGCTGATCTATGTGACGCGCGACGGCGGGAAGCAGTGGACCAACGTGACGCCCAAGGCGTTCGGCGACTTCACGCGCGTGTCGATCATCGAGGCGTCGCATTACGCGCCCGGCACCGCGTACGTGGCGGCAAACCGCTACCAGCTCGAGGACATGGCGCCCTACATCTGGAAGACCACGGACTACGGGCGCACCTGGAGCAAGATCGTGAAGGGCCTGCCCGCCACGGAGTTCGTGCGCGTGGTGCGCGAGGATCCGGTGCGGCGGGGGCTGTTGTTCGCGGGGACGGAGCGCGGTGTGTGGGTCTCCTTTGATGACGGTGCCAGTTGGGGATCGCTCCGCCGCAACCTGCCGATCGTGCCGGTGCACGATCTGGCGATCAAAGAGGGCGACCTGGTTGCGGCGACCCACGGCCGGTCGTTCTGGATTCTCGACGACATCGCGCCGCTGCGCCAGCTCGTGCGGGCGACGCCGCGCGAGGCCGTGCATCTCTTCAAACCGAGCGACGCATATCGGGTGGATTGGGGCGGCGGGTTCCAGCTTCCGGGCAATGAAGCGCACCCGGTGGGGAAGAATCCGCCTTCCGGCCCGATGATTTACTACTGGCTCAAGGACAAGGACCGCCACGTCACGCTCGACATCCTCGACGCCCGCGGCCGGCTGATCCGCAGCTTCTCGAGCCGCCAGGACTCGCTCACGGCAGCCGACAGCCTCAAGGTCGACGTCCTGAAGAAGGCGCGCACCGACAGCCTGAAGCAGGCGGGCGTCACCGATTCCGCCAAGGTCGACAGCATCCTGGGCGTGTTGTTCGCCGACACGCTCAAGGACGAGGACAAGCCGTGGCCGCACCGGCCCCCGGCCGAGCCCCGGGCGCCGAACAAGCAGGGCCTGAACAGGTTCGCATGGGACATGAAGTATCCTCCCGCCCGCTCGTTCTGGGGCATCAACGGCGTCGCGACCGACGGCCCCATCGCGCTCCCCGGACGCTACCAAGTGCGCCTCACGGTCGGCCCGAGATCAGCCACGCAGAGCTTCGCGCTCAAGCTCGATCCCCGGTCAAAGGCGTCGCCGGCCGATTTGCAAGCGCAGTTTGCCTTTCTCAAGCAGCTGCGCGACACGGTGAACGCCGTGACCAGCGCGATCATCACGATCCGGAACGTGCGCGCGCAGCTCGGGGATGCCACCGGGGCAGCGGCGGAGGCGGCCAAGGCATTCGTGCAGAAGCTCAATACGATCGAAGACGGGCTGTACCAGGTGCACAGCCAGGCGGACGAGGACGCCCTGGTGTATCCGCCGGGCCCGACCGAGCGCCTCAGCGGGCTGATCTTCGGGGCGGCCGCGACTGATGCGCGCCCCACGGCGCAGATGTACGACGTGTTCCACCTGTTCGCGCCGCAGATCCAGACGCAGCTCGTGGCGCTGTCACAGGCGTTGAAGAGCGAGCTGCCGGGGGTGAACACGGCGCTCAGGTCGGCGGGGGCGCCGGTGGTGCGGGTGCGCGCTGTGGAGCTTCGACTACCGTCGGCGGGGACCGGCCGATGAGCGGGGGTGACGCGTTGTCCGATGGGGCGTTGCCGGATGGGGCGTTGTCGGGTGAGGCGTTGTGGGGTGAGGTGTTGTGGGGTGAGGCGTTGTGGGGTGAGGCGTTGTGGGGTGAGACGTTACCGGGTGAGGCGTTGCCGGTTGTCCGGTGATGCGTTACCGGAGAGGCTGCGGGCGAGCGCCGTCACCAAGCGGGCGCAATGGGTCCGAGCGAGACGAACTTCCTTGAGCTTCGCGGGTGAGAGGTAGCCCTCTGCCAGCTCCAGAACTCCTTCGAGCTCGTCGAGCGAGCCCTTCGCGATCTGGAGGTATCGTCGGAATTGACGGGTGCTCGATTGCGCCGCTCCCTCCGCAATGTTCAGCGCGACGCTATACGCGACCCGCCGCCACTGGGCGCCGAGGGCAAAGGCCTCGTCCGGGGGAAGGAACCGAACGAGGTCACGCGACAGGGTCGCCAGGCGCTTCGCCTCCTGCCAGGCTTTGAGTTGTCGGAAGTCACCCATGCGTCCAATTTGAGCCATGCACCGGGTCTACGCTTCATCGTTTTCGCCTCGCTCGGCGCATTTCCCCGCACGATACCGACAACGCATTCACCGGCAACGCCCTACCCGGCAACGCCCTACCCGACAACGTCGTACCCGACAACGCCCTACCCGGCAACGCCCCACCCGACAACGCCTCACCCGGTAACGTCTCACCCGACAACGCCTCACCCATCAACGCGCCAGCAGCGTCGCCAGCCTCACCAGCTCCGCGTCCGGCGGCGGCTTGGGCGTGAGCACCCGCTCGAGCGGCAGCGCGGCCACGACGCCCTTGACGAGCGCGGTGAAGATCCCCGCCTCGCCCGCCACCAGGCGCTCGAGGGCGGCGGCGGCGGTGCGGCTGGCGAGCAGGCGGTCGAACGCGCCCGGCCCGCCCCCGCGCTGCACGTGGCCGAGGATCGTGGCCCGCAGCTCGAAGCCGATGCGCTCGCGGTGGTGGGCGAAGTAGTCCGCCAGCGCCGCCGCATTCCACTTCGCTCCCTCCGCGACCACGACCATGGCGTGTCGCTTGCCGCGGGTGTAGGCGTCCCGCAGCGCCGCCGCGACCACGTCGGGATCGCTCGGCACCTCCGGAATGACCACGACGTCCGCTCCACCGGCGATCCCCGCCATCAGGGCCAGGTAGCCGTGGGCGCGCCCCATCACCTCCACCACGAAGGCGCGCTGGTGCGAGGAGGCCGTGGTCTTGAGGCGATCGATCGCTTCGAGGGCGGTGTTCAGGGCGGTGTCCACACCGATCGTGATGTCGGCGCCGTTCACGTCGTTATCGATGGTCGAGGCCACGCCCACCACCGGGAATCCAGTCTGGGAGAGGGCGTGGGCGCCCGAGAGCGAGCCGTTGCCGCCGATCACCACCAGGCCGTCGATGTTGTTTTGGCCGAGCACGCGCAGGGCGCAGTCGCGCCCCTCGGGGGTGCCGAAGTCCTGTGAGCGCGCGCTGCCGAGCATCGTGCCGCCGAGGTGGATGATCCCGGCGACATCACGTGGCCCGAGCGGCTGCAGCTGACCCGTGATCAGGCCCGTGTAGCCCTGCCGCACGCCGATCACCTCGAGCCCCTGCGTCGCGCCCACGCGCACCACGGCGCGCAGCGCGGCGTTCATCCCGGGCGCGTCGCCCCCGCTCGTGAGAACGGCGACTCGTTTCATCGTCACGGGCATTTCACCGCGAGCCATCCGCCGCTGAATCCGGCGCGGCACAGCCCCCGCACGATGTACGGATTCGTCTTCATGACGCGCCACACCAGCCCGGTGCGGTAGTTCTCGATCATCGCGACGATCGGTCCCTCGTCTATCCCCAAGTAATCGACGTCGAACCAGCCGGCCGCGCTGCTCTGCGTAAACGTCGGATTGAACGCGTCGCGGAAGCCGTAGGTGGAGAACAGGCTGGCGCCGTAGGTCTGGCGCATGGCCCAGAGCGCGGGGACGGCGATCTCGGGCGCGAACGGGATCGAGCCGCCCGCCGCGGTGGGCGCGAGCGTGCCGTCATCGGGGGTCTCGGTGAACGACGCCCCGCGCGCCCAGTAGCTGTGGAACTGGCGCTGGCGGCCGCCGAGCGTGAGCGTCACGTCGCCCGGCCCGTCGGAGGCTGTGAGCCCCCAGATACGGCTGCTGTAGCCGGTCCACCCGCCCGGGTTCGCCGCGGCGTACGCCTGCTGCGCGTACGTGGCGCGGCGAGTGTTCTCGAAGTAGTCGATGCCGTGCGCCTTCATGTAGGCGTCCTGGAGCCCTCGGAAATCGATCCACACGTGCGAGTACTGGTGACCGAACAGGGGGGCGAACCCGACGTAGGTCTGGCCGTAGAACGTGCCCCACGCATAGGGTGCCGTCCACTGGGCCCAGGCCGTGCTGTCCACCGGATGCGTGGGCGAGCCGAGCGCCAGGATGTAGAGGATCATCGCCTCGTTGTAGCCGCGCCAGTCGTACTTGATGAACCCGCTGTCCGGGTGCCAGCCCAGCGCTACGAGTGGTGCGTGTGGCGCCGCCCACTGCCAGTCGGTGCGGCGATAGATGGAATCGGCCAGCCGGCGGATCGCGGCCTCGCTGGTGTCGGTCGCGTTGTCGAAGTACGACTGGCAGAACAGCACTCCCCCGAGCAGCAGCGCCGTATCGATCGTGGACAGCTCGACCGTCTGGTAGCGCTTTCCGGTGCTCATGTCGAGAAAGTGGTAGAAGAACCCGTGATAGCCGGTCGCGTTCGCGGCGGAGGAATCCTGGGTGGCGGTCCAGAAGAAGCGCAGCGTCGTGAGTGTCCTAGCGGCCGCTTGGGCGCGGGTGATGTAACCGCGCTCGGCGCCGATCGGGTAGGCGGTGAGCGCGAAGCCCACGGCCGCGATGCTCGAGAACGACTGCGTGGGAGACCGGTCGGGGGTGAGCCCGTTAGTGGTGTTGGTCAGGTCCCAGAAGTAATGGAACGTGCGCTCCTCGAGAGTGTCGAGGAAGCCGGCGGCCTGGGTCGAGTCGGGCGGGGGCGGGCCCTCGGAGTGGTTCGTGCCGCACGCCGCGAGG
>DATNOR010000136.1:0-7067 GCA_035601235.1 Gemmatimonadales bacterium | reverse complement strand
TCGTGTTTTTCACCGCGCTCGCTCCGCCTCGAGCTGCGCCAGGTACCCCATCACCAGATTGCGGTTGGTCTCGCTGTCGAGCTGCGCCTGCAGCAGCTTGGAGGCCGCGGCGATCGAGAGATCTACCGCTTCACGCCGCAGCTCGACGATGGCCTTCTCCTTCTCGGCGTCGATCTCGTGGCGCGCCCGCTCGAGCAGCTGCTCGTACTCCTGGCGCGCCCTGGCGAGCAGGGTCTCCCGCTCCTTGTCGGCGACCGCCTTCGCCCTGGCCACGATCTCCTGCGCTTCGGCCTTGGCGGTGGCGATGGTGCGCTTGTGCTCCTCCAGTAGCCGGGCGGCCTCGGTCTGGGCACGCTCCGCCTCCTCGAGCTGCTGCTGGATGCGGCGCTCCCGCTCCTCCACCGTCTTCAAGAGCGCCGGCCAGCCGAACCGCCACAGCAGCGCCAGCAGAATCGCGAAGACGACGATGGTCCAGAAGATCAGCCCCGTGTTGATCGAAAAGGGCGTGAACTCGCCCTCCTGGACGAGCAGCAGCGCGAGCATCTAGAGCAGCTTGAAGAGCAGCGCGAACACCAGCGACGCGAGCCCCACACCTTCGATCAGCGCCGCCGTCAGGATCATGGCGCCGCGGATGTCACCCGACGCCTCGGGTTGGCGCGCGATCGCCTCCACCGCCTGGCCGCCGATGCGGCCGATGCCGATCCCGACTCCGATCACCGCCAGTCCGAGCCCCAGGCCGGCGCCGAGCAGCGCGTTGGCGTTCTTGGCCGCGGCGGCGAGATCCGCCCCTGTGGGCTGCTGCATCAACGTCACGAGATCTACCATGGTCCCCTCATTCGAGGTGTGTTGCGTCCGGTTTTAATGCGCGTGCTGCATCATGCCGATGAACACCGACGTGAGCAGCGCAAAGATATAGGCCTGCAGGAACGCCACCAGCAGCTCGAGCAGCATCATGAACGTCACGAACGCGACCGACCCGGCGGCCACGAGCCAGCTGCCGAAAATGAAGATCAGGCCGAGCAGCGCCAGGATCACGAAGTGCCCGGCGGTCATGTTGGCGAACAACCGCAGGGTGAGGGCGAACGGTTTGACGAGCTTGCCGATGATCTCGATCGGCGTCATGATCGCGGCCATCGCGACCGCGCCGATCCCGTGCATGCCGGGCGGCACGAACACGATGGTCTTGAGATAGCCTTTGGGGCCGAGCGCCCGGAACCCCGAGACCTCGATGGTGACGAACGCGGTGAGCGCGAGCGCGCCCGTGACGGCGAGGTTGCCGGTGGGCGTCGCACCCCACGGCAACAGGCCGAGCAGGTTGCAGTAGAGAATGAAGAAGAAGAGTGTCAGGATGTAGGGCGCGAACTTCTCGCCGCCGTGCCCGATGTTGGCGATCGCCACGTCGTTGCGCACGAACAGCACGACGGCCTCGACCGCCGCGCCGAAGCCGTGCGGCGCCTTGCCCTCGCGGTGGCGCCGCTCCACCTGGCGGCCGGCGTACCAGATCGTGAGAAACACCAGCAGCGCCGCGACGATCATGAACACCACGTGCTTCGTGGGGGAGAGGTCGATGCCGAGCAGCCGCCAGCCCGTCGGGAGGTGCCATTCGCCCAGCCCGAACGGCAGCTCGACCACGTGGCTGTCCGACGTGTGCTCGAAGATCGCCTTGCCGATGTCGGGCCCTTGCATCATCGCAGGAATCTGATCTCCAGAAAGAGCAGCGGCAGCAGCACGCCCAGGAAGCCGAGCGACGCCGGCAGCGGACCCAAGGCGGCGCGGTGGGTGGCGGCGATGGCCAGGACCAGGCCGAGCGCCAGGGCGCGCACGCCCATGCCGCCGAGCCAGCGCGCCATGAACACCGGCTGCGCGGCGCGCATCGCCGGCCGGAGCAGCGCCACGGCGCCGAGCTGCGCCCCGAGCGCCACGGCTCCCCCGATCCCCGCTGGCCGGCCTCCCAACCACGTCACCACCACCACCAGCATTCCACCCATCACGAGAAGCAGGAGATACGGCCTCACGCCTACCGTTTCCCCTTTCCCGGTTCCCCTTTCCCGGTCTCTGTGTCGCGCTTCACGCGGTAGTAAATGCTCATGAACCCGCCGAACCCGCCCACCCCCGCGCCCACCAGCGCGAACAGCGGCCGCGTCCCGAGCCAGCCATCGACCACCCAGCCGAGCGCGCCAAACGCGAGGATGGCGAACGCGAAGCTGAAGCCCAGCGCGACGTAGGAGTAGCCTTCGCCGAAGCTCTGGCCGAAGCGATTTCGCTCGTCGTCTGGCATGATGCGGACGGGAACATACGCGCTTGTGAAAAATTTCGCAAGCAAAGTCACAAGCGCGCAACTTTATGTGGCGCTTAGGAGTATGATGTGCTAACCTGAAAGCGACCATGCCACCCAACCCGGCCCCCCTCCCCCATCCCGCCTCCCGCCCTCAGGGCGATGTCGAGCTGCTCGAGCGGCTCGCCCGCGCCCGCGCCGACCTGCTCACCCAGGTCGGCCGCCGTATCGTGGGCCAGCGCGACGTGCTCGACGGCATCCTCACCGCCGTGTTCTCCGGGGGGCACGCGCTGCTCTTAGGCGTGCCGGGGCTCGCCAAGACCCTGATGGTGCAGACGGTGGCGCAGACGCTCGACCTCAAGTTCTCGCGCATCCAGTTCACCCCCGATCTCATGCCCTCGGACATCACCGGCACCGAGATCATCGAAGAAGACCAGAGCACCGGCAAGCGTAGCTTCCGCTTCGTGCGCGGCCCCGTGTTCGCGAACATCGTGCTGGCGGACGAGGTGAACCGCACCCCGCCCAAGACCCAGGCCGCCCTACTCCAGGCGATGCAGGAGCACCAGGTGACCGCCGCCGGCCAGACGCACGCGCTGCCGTCGCCGTTCTTCGTGCTCGCCACGCAGAATCCCATCGAGCAGGAGGGGACCTATCCGCTGCCCGAGGCGCAGCTCGACCGCTTCATGTTCGAGCTCCGGGTGGGCTATCCGTCGAAGGACGAAGAAGAGCGCATCGTGGAATCGACCACGGGCGACGTGGGGGCGTCGATCACGTCGGTGCTCACGGCCGAAGACGTCCTGGCGTTGCAGCATCTGGTGCGGCGCATCCCCGTGCCGCAGCCGCTGGTGCGCGCGGCGGTGACGCTGGTGCGGATGACACGGCCGCCCGACGCCGAGGCGCCGCCTTTCATCAAGCAGTACGTGTCATGGGGGGCGGGCCCGCGCGCGTCGCAGTACTTGATCCTCGGCGCCAAGGCACGCGCGGCACTGGACGGCCGGCCCATGCCGGACGAAGACGATCTCCGCGCCGTGGCAGCGACGGTGCTCACGCACCGGCTGGTGATCAATTTCGCGGCCGAGGCGGCGGGGCGGAGCGCGCCGGACCTGGTCGAGGAGCTGCTTGTGACGAAGACGTGGCTGCAGGGGTAGACGGTACGGAGGGACTCCCATGAGCAAGCTCATCCTGGCCAGCCTCGCCCTCACGGTGCTCCGCACCTGCGATGTCGGGGGCCCGCACGCCTCCGGGCCGATCCACGGAACTTGGGGCGGCGACAATGCGGGACTGATCGCGTTCGACACCACCGCCCACGTGCACATCGGCTGCAGCGCCGGCGACACCAAGCAGGGGATCGTCGCTGATGAGCAGGGGCGGTTCGACGTCCCCGGGCTCTACAACATCACGCTCTATCCCGTGGCCCGCGGTCCCGACCATCCGGCACGGTTCTTCGGCCGGACGGACGGGAACGTGATGACTCTCACTGTCGCGCTCACGGACACCGCCGTGACGCTCGGCCCGGTGCAGCTCCAGTTCGGGAAAGAGCCTCGTATGGGGCCGTGCCCGATCTGCCGCAAGCCGGGCCGGACCGCGGCCGCGCACTAAGGCAGTAGACGCACCTCCGTTGGATCAATGACGACCGGAGTCCGGTCGGGACCGAGCGCCCACTCCGCCAGCGTCCCGGTCACGACAACGCGGCGGCCCGTCAGGCGGCGCACCTCCTGCGACGTCGATGCGGTTCGGCGCACCTGAACCGTGTCTTGCCGCTGAAAGGCGTCGTTGTTGGGGCTGTCCCCCTTGTAGTCAGCGATCGTGCAGATCGGGGCGTCGAGGATGAGGAAATCCACTATCTCCGGGCGATCGCCCCGAGCAAAGCTGTCGTAGTGGGGTGGACCCGGCATCCTGCGCTGCAGCAGGCGTCCGGTGAGCGAGACCGAAGCGGGCCGATAGTGATAGCAGGAGTCGCTGGCAGCGGGTGTAGCCGCCGCGCCGGTGGTGATCAGGATGACGAACGAGGCGTGCAGCAGCATCTGCCTGTTATCTCAGGTACTGTCCCACAAAGTCCAGCACGTTTTTCCGGTCGAGGCGGAACACGCCCCCCGTGCCACCGCACGTGCCGTTCAGCCCGAACGAGGTCACGCCGCCGATCACGTTGCTCGACCCGACGAAGTTGGGCCCGCCCGAATCACCGAAGCACGTGCCACCGGTGGATGCGTTGTTCGAGAGCAGCAGCGAGAAATCCCCCACGATGCCGCCGTCGATCTGCACCAGATGCGGCTCGGCGAACATGCGGATCTTCTCGGCTTCGATCTTTACCGGGTTGATCTGCTGCAGTCCGTAGCCCACGGCGGTGAACGTGGTCGAGCTGCTCGGCTTCAGCGCGTCGAGCCGATCCGTCGTGGGCAGCTTGCCGTACTGGTCCGCGGGCAGCTTGAACGCCTTGGTCAAGAGCACCACCCCTACGTCGTGGAGGAAGAACGCGCTCTCGGTGAACAGCGGATGGGCGTGCCACTCGGCGGCTTCGATGGTGTTGGGGCCGGCGAACGGGTAGTTGTTGTTCCCGTCCTGGACGTCGGACTCGGTGAAAATGCGCATGCCGCTGAACTCGCCCGGCTCGCCGGCGCAGTGGCCGGCGGTGAGCACCACCTTCGGCGCGAGCAGCGTGGCGGAGCAGCGGAACGCCGGCGTGCCGTTCACGTCCATCACGAGCAGCACGACGCCGGGATGGGCCGCGCCGTCCACGGTGCCGTTAGTAATGAAGGAAGGGCGGCCCGGCTGTGGTGTGGTGGGGACTCGGTCGCAGCCCTGCAGGGCCAGCGCAGCGGCAGCGAGGATCGGGGTAAGGAGACGTGCTCTCATGGTTGCTCCTGGCAGGCGGGTCGAAGGCGATTGTAACACAGGGAGAGCCGGTTGACCACCGGCGCCGGCCTGTTGACGAGGGCCCAGACCGGGCTCCCGGCTGTGGTTTAAGGTTCTGCGAATCAACGTGTTGACATCGCGTTGATACGGCTGCCTAATAGTACCATTCCGAAACGCCGCGAGCCGTCCGTTGGCGCCGCACCTGCATCTCCTGAGTCTGGGCGTGCCGTTGCTGCTCACCGATGCGGGTGAGCAGATCCGCTTCCGCACGCGCAAACACTTCGCCCTGCTGATCCGCCTCGCGGTGGAAGGGGGGCGCAAGTTCACGCGCGACTACCTGATGGATCTCTTCTGGCCGGACGTGCCGGCCGCCCGCGCCCGCCACTCGCTGGCGCAAGCCCTCACGGTGGTGAAGGAGAAGGTGGGACGCGAGCATCTCGTGGTGCAGCGAACGTCGATCGCCCTCGTGCCGGGTGTGGTGGACGCGGACGTGCGCCGCCTCGACAGCTGCGAAGCCGAGATCCGTGGTCCGTTCCTCGACGGCTTCGAGGTGCCCGGCGCCGTGCAGTTCGAGCAGTGGAAGGACGAATGGCGCGCCAGGCTGATGCCCAGGATCCGCGACTGTCTGGTGAAGCAGATGGACGCGGGTCGTCGCACGGGCGACTTCGCGACCGTGGAGCGCCACGCGCAGGTGCTGCTCGACCTCGATCCCCTGTCGGAGGACGCGGTGCGCGGGTTGATCGAAGCACGGGCGTGGGTAGGGGATCGCACCAACGCGCTCAAGGCGTTCGGACGGTTCGAGGCGCGGCTGGCCGAAGAGCTCGGGGCCAAGCCGAGCGCCGACCTGGTGCGGATCGCGGACCTGCTGCGGGAGGGGCGGCGCCGGGCCCCGCAACCGGCCGGGCAGGTGTCGGAGCGGTGCGAGCGGCGCTTCGAGGCGGAGACGCTGATCGGCCGCGAGCGGGAGTTCTCGCAGCTGTACGACGCGTGGCTCGATGTACGGCGCGGGGCGCCGCGCATCGTGGTGCTGGTGGGCGACCCCGGCGTCGGGAAGACGACGCTCACCAACGCGTTCGTATCGACGTGTCAAATGGAAGGCGCCGCCATCGCGCGTGCCCAAGCGTACGACGCGGAGCGCGAGCTGCCGTTCGCGGTCCTGGCCGAGCTCATCAAGCAGCTGACGCTGCAGCGGGCCATCGGCGGGACCGATCCGGAGGCGCTGAGCGAGCTGACGCGGGTCTCGCCCGAGATCTTCAGTGCGTTTCCCGGTGTGCCGAAGCCCGTCGAGTGGGCGGCGGAAGTCATCCCGCTGCGGCTGGCCGACGGCTTCCTCAAGGCGGTGGAAGCGGGGACGGAGGAGAGCCCGCTGGTGCTGGTGGTGGACGACATTCACGCCGCCGACAACGCCAGCGCCGCCATCCTGCACATCATCGCGCGCAAGCTTCCCCATACGCGCCTGCTGTTGATCCTGACGGCGCGATCGAACGAGCTGCGCACGGTCGCGGCGCCGAGTGCGCTCGCCTCCGATTCGAGCATCGAGGCGATGCGGACGCTCGAGCTGGAGCCGTTCCCGGCGACCGCGGCGGAGCAGCTCGTGGCGGCGCTGGTGACGAAAGCGGGGGGTCGCGTGGCGGACGTGCCGGTGCCGCGGATCCTCCTGGCGGGCAACGGCAACCCGCTGGCGCTCGAGCTGCTCACCAAGGAGTGGCTGGCGCACGGCTCGAGCTCGCTCTTGAGCGATTTGGAGGCGCTCAACACGCAACCGGTGGCGAACATCGGGATTCCGCGTGCGATCGGCGCCGTGTTCGACCGGCAGATCCGGCGGCTCGACGCGGCGACACGGGCGGCGCTCGATCTCGCTGCCGTGCTCGGGCGTCGTCTGGCGGATCTGCCGTTGTACGAAGTGGTGGAGCTTTCCCCGGCGGCGGCGGGAGAGGCC
>DATNOR010000135.1:0-7358 GCA_035601235.1 Gemmatimonadales bacterium | reverse complement strand
CTGGGTGTACATGCAATACGCCCAGGGGCTGCGGCGGCTCGGCTGCGACGTGTACTGGCTGGAGCAGTTCCGTCCGCCGGCCTCGGGCGATTCCGCCCAGGAGGCGTCGCTCTTGTCCCCCTTCTTCGAGCGGATGAAGCGGTTCGGACTCGAAGGGAAAACGCTCCTCTACGCGAAGGCCGGCAACGACTTCCGATTCGTCGGGTGCGAGTGGCCCGACGTGGAGCGCGTGCTGAAGGGGGCCGACCTGTTGCTGAACTTCCACTACGCCATCGATCCGCGCCTGCTCGCCTGCGCCAGGCGCACGGCGCTGGTCGACATCGACCCGGGGCTGCTCCAATTCTGGATCAGCACGGGTCAGCTCCGCGTGCCGGCCCACGATTGCTACCTCACCACCGGCGAAACCGTGGGCACGGCGGCCGCCCGCTTCTCCGACTGCGGCCTCGAGTGGCACCGCATCCGGCCTCCGGTCTGCCTCGACCTCTGGCCCTTCACGTACGATCCCCACGCCGAGGCGTTCACCACGGTGTCGAGCTGGTCGACGACCGATTGGCTCAAGGTCACCGAGAACGGCAAGACGGTGCTGCGGGAGAACACGAAGCGGGTGGCGTTCCTGGACTTTGCCGAGCTGCCGCGGCGCACGCGCCAGCCGCTCGAGCTCGCGCTCTTCACGGACGATCGCGATGCTGCCGACCTGGCGCGTCTCACGGGAAATGGCTGGCGCGTGCGCCACTCGACCGAAGTGGCCGGCAGCCCCGACGCTTACCGCTCATACGTGCAGCGCTCGCGTGGCGAGTTCAGCTGCGCGAAGGCGTCCTGCATGCAGTTCCAGAACGCCTGGGTGAGCGACCGCACGCTCTGCTACCTGGCGAGCGGCAAGCCGGTCGTCGTGCAGCACACCGGCCCGAGCTTCTATCTCCCGAACGGCGCAGGCATGTTCCGCTTCACCTCGCTCGACGAGGCCGCCGCCGCGCTCGACGCGATCAATTGCGACTACGAGCGCCACTGCCACGCAGCGCGGGATCTCGCTGAAACGCACTTCGATTCGAGGCGCGTCCTGGAGACCGTTTTGAACGTCACATTGAGCCCCACACAGCATCCCTCGAGCGACGCGATCAAAGTCCTTGAACGCGAGGTCAGGTCATGACTCCCCGACCCGGCCGCCTGTTGTGGCTCGTCGCGCTGCTCGCGGGGGCGTGGCTTCGTCCCCTGGTCGCGCAAGTCGGCACGACGACCGACATCATCGTCGGCAGGGTCACAGGGCCCGACAGCCAGCCCCTGGCCGGTGCCAGCGTCGAGGCCATCTCGCTCGAGACCAAGGTGTCGCGCCAGCGCACGACCGACGCGCGCGGGCGCTTCACGATCGTGTTCCCCGATGGCGGGGGACAGTATCAGGTCGTCGTGCGATTCATCGGCATGGCACCCGTCCGGGTCACCGTGGCTCGGCAGGCCGACGAGGACCGCCTGGTGGCCAACGTCCAGATGGGCCTCAACGCCGTTTCCCTCGAGCCGCTCACCGTCACTGGACGCTCCCGCCCCTCGGAGCGCGCAGGGCCGGGGTCCACCGAGCGCAGCCTCAGCCCGGACCAGCTGGTCCGTCTGCCGATTGACCCGTCCGATCTGAACGCCGTGGCGACGCTCACGCCCGGCGTGGTCGGCATCGGTGCCAACGACTCAACGGCGACGGCGTTCTCCGTCGCCGGCCAGCGGCCCACCGCCAATAGCGTGACCCTCGACGGCGCGTCCTTCGGCACGGGGAGCGTGCCACAAGATGCCGTCCGATCCACGCGCGTCGTCACGAGCAGCTATGACGTGGCGCGCGGCCAGTTTTCCGGCGGCGTGGTCGCATCCACCACGCTCGGCGGCACGAACGTGCCACAGGGGTCCTACACCTATACCGTGCGCGATCGCGACCTCGCGTGGGGTGAGGCCACGTCATCGCCCTTCGGCCAAGGCTCCACGCAGCAGGTGTTCAGCGGGGGGATGGGCGGGCCGATCATCCGCAACAAGCTCTTCATCTTCGGCGCGCTGCAGGGACGCTGGCGCGGCCAGGCGCTTCCGTCACTCACCAGCGCCGACGCCGCCACGTTGCTGAAACTCGGCGTCAGCCCTGACTCCGCCGCGCGGTTCCTCGGTCTGGCGCGCTCGAGCGGCGCGCCGCTGACGATCGCCGGTCTCTCGCAAGACCGGAGCGGCGACAACACTCTCGCCCTGCTCCGCCTCGACTGGCGAGTGTCGGATGCGCACACACTCACGCTCCGGCTCGATGGCCGCTGGGACTCCCAGGAGCCCACTCGGGTCAGCACGCTGGCGCTCCCCGCGACGGGGGGGACGCGGTCCGAACGCGCCGGTGGCGTGATGGCCTCGCTGACCTCGTACTTCGGCGGCAACGTCATCAACGAGCTGCGCGGCTACCTCTCGGCCACGCGGCGGGACATGCGGCCGTATCTAGCGATCCCCGCGGCGCTGGTGGTGGTCACATCGGATCTTCCGGGCGGCGCACAGGGAATTCAAACTCTCGCCTTCGGCGGCAACGATGGGCTCCCCCTGCGCATCGACAATCGCAGCGTCGAGGCTGCCGATGAGTTGTCGTGGTTGTCCGGGGACGCGGCGCACCGGGTCAAGCTCGGCGCCTTCCTCAACGGTACACGCGTCGCTGAAAATCAGACGGCTAACCAGTACGGGACGTTCGTGTTCCCGTCGCTCGCCGCACTTGCCGCTGACAGCCCGGAAACGTTCTTGCGCAACGGCGCGCCCCTCGAACGCGCCGGAACGGCGTGGAACGGCGCGCTCTACGCCGGCGACACGTGGCGGCTGGCCGGTGGATTCCAGCTCACCTACGGCCTGCGGGTCGAGCACGCGGGCTTCAGCGGAGCTCCGGGATACAACCGCGCTGTCGATTCGCTGTTCGCCGTCCGCACCGACCGGATCCCCACCGAGCTCCACGTGTCACCACGGGTCGGCTTTACCTGGACCATGGGCGGGTCCGGGAGCCCGCACACCGACTTCCTGCGCGGCGGTGTCGGGGACTTCCGCGGCCTCACGCCCACCTTCTTGTACGGCGCTGCCCTCGGAGCGCCCGGCCTGGCGACTGCTCAAACCGAGCTGGTCTGCGTCGGTTCAGCGGTCCCCACACCGGAGTGGCCGCAATACGCGAGGGATCCGGCCACGATCCCGACCCAATGCATGGACAGCACGAGCGCGGTCGCGATCACGCCGCAGCCCGATGTGACGGTGTTCGAGCCCGCCTTCGCCGCGCCACGCGCCTGGCGGGGATCGCTCGGGTGGCTCCGCCGCTTTCATGGCAATGACTGGATTACCGTGGAGGCGAGCTACGCACGCGGCATGAACCAATACGGCCTCCGCGATCTGAACTTGGTGTCGACGCCGCGCTTTACGCTGCCGGATGAAGGCCGCCGCCCGGTCTACGTGCCCATCGACTCGATCGTACCGACGACCGGGGCGCTTAGCGACGCCGCGTCACGCGAGCATCCGGAATTCGGCCAGGTGCTCGCTATGGGCTCCCATCTCCAGTCCGACACGAAGCAGCTGACCCTGGGGTACATCCGGGTGACCCACGCGGGCGCCGTGATCCGGCTGTCGTACGCACTGACGCGCGCCCGTGACCAGTCCTCTTACTCGTGCTGCTCCGTTGCGCGCGCGTTCGCGGCGCCTACCACGGCGGCCGATCCCAACGTGCCCGAGTGGGCGACCAGCGACCTCGAGCGTCGGCACTCGTTCCTTGGCACCGTTACCTACCCCATCACCCGGGGCCTCGAGCTCAGCGCCATCGGGCACCTCACATCGGGGGCGCCGTATACCCCGCTCGTCGGAAGCGATATCAACGGCGACGGCGCGCACAACGACCGCGCGTTCATTTTCGACCCCGCGACGACCCCGGACACCGCGCTCGCCCGGAGCATGCGCACACTCTTGGGCGCGGCGCCTTCCCGGGCGCGCAGCTGCCTCGAGCATCAGCTCGGGCGCATCGCTAGCCGCAGTTCTTGCAACGGCCCGTGGCAGCCAACGTTCGACCTGCAAGTCAACTGGCGGCCGACGTGGTTCGGCGCGGACCGGCGGCTCACCGTCTCGCTGCTCACCTTCAATCTGCTTGGCGGCTTGGACGAGTGGCTGCACGGCGCTGCCAACCTGCATGGCTGGGGATATTCCACCACACCCGACCCCGTCCTCTTGAACGTGCACGGCTTCGACCCAGCCACGGCTCGCTACCTGTACAGCGTCAACGGCCGGTTCGGCTCGACCGTCAGCGCCACCGGCGGTGTTTCCGTACCATTCCAGATCGCCTTCCAAGCGCACCTGGCCCTCGGCCCCGGCCGGACGCGCGAGCGCCTGCGCGCCGCCCGCCGGGGGGGCACGACGCCGGGCCCCGACAGCGTCCCGGCGCCCGAGGTTGCCTCCGGCGCAGCGCCGACTTTTACTAACCCCGTCGCTGCGATCCTGGGCCTACGGGACTCGCTGCACCTCTCCGCCGACCAGGTCGCTCTGCTGCAGGTCATCTCCGATTCGCTGGACATCGAGAACCGCGCCGCGTCGGACTCCGTCCAGACAGAGGCGCAGAGGCTGAGCGATCGCCTGCCACCTGCGGAGGTGCGCGCTCGGCTGGAGCCGAAGGTGGCCGCGGAACGCGCGAATATCCACCGTGCGCTCGAGCGCGCCCGCAGTGTGCTCGCGCCTGCACAGTGGGCGAATGTACCCGATGGACTCAAGTCTACGTGAGCGCCAAGACCCATCTGTGTCAGGCTCACCGATGGGGAGGGAGACCGCACCGTGATCCCGATCATTCCGCTCTTGCTCCTCCAATCCGGGTCCGTCGCGCCGGCCCGCGTTCCGGACCCAGTCGGACCGGTCACGGTAGTGCGCGTGGCAGCGGGTGCCCGGCCCGTCCTCGATGGGCGGCTGGACGAGCCGGCCTGGGCGTCCGCGACCCCGATCACTACGCTGATCCAGCGCGACCCCAACGAAGGAGCGCCCTCGACCGAGGCCACCGAGGTGCGCGTCCTGTACGACGCCGACGCGCTGTACATCGGCGCGCGCCTGTTCGACTCCGCGCCCCGGGGCATCATCGCGCGACTGGGACGCCGCGACGTGAACACGCACAGCGACGAGTTTCGCGTGTTGCTCGACAGCTATCACGACCGCCGCACCGCGTTCGAATTCATCGTCAACGCCGCCGGTGTGAAACGCGATGTCCTGCTGGGAGACGACGGAGGCTACTCGGACGACTTGTGGGACGCCGTGTGGGAGGCCGCGACCACGGTCGACTCGGTCGGGTGGACCGTGGAGATGCGGATTCCGTTCTCGCAGCTGCGATTCTCGGGAGTACGGGAGCAGGTGTGGGGAGTGCGGGTGGAGCGCTGGATCCAGCACAAGAACGAGCTCGACATGTTTCCCCTCGTCAAGAAGACCGAGAGCGGCGTCGCCTCGCGCTTCGCCGATCTCGCGGGCCTGGAAGACCTCCCCGCGCCGAAGCGAGTCGAGTTGCTGCCCTATGTCGTCGGGCACAGCCAGTACGACACGCCTGACCATCCCGGCAACCCGTTCGACCGCGGCAGCACGTACTTGGGAGGCGCGGGCGCCGACCTCAAGTACGGCGTCACCTCCAACCTCACGCTCGACGCCACGGTCAACCCCGACTTCGGCCAGGTGGAGCTCGACCCGGCAATCGTGAACCTCACCCAGTTCGAAGTCGAGCTCGAGGAGAAGCGGCCGTTCTTCGTCGAGGGAGGCAACATCTTCGGATTCGCCGGCAACGGCGGCGGGTTCGCCAAACTGGGCGATCGGCCGCAGTTCTTCTACTCGCGGCGCATCGGCCAGCCGCCGCAGGGCGACGCCCCCGGCGACTACGTCGACATGCCCTCGAACAGCACCATCCTGGGCGCGGCGAAGCTCTCCGGACGACGGGCCAACGGCTGGTCGATCGGCGTGCTGGACGCGCTCACCGCGCGCGAATGGGCCACTTCGGCCTTCGACGCAGCGCCCGCCTTGCGCCAGCGCGACGAGGTCGAGCCGCTGACGAACTACTTCGTGGGCCGGCTGAAGCGCGACCTGCGTCAGGGCAACACCACGCTCGGCCTCGTTGCAACGGCGGTGAATCGCGATCTCGACACGCCGGCGCTCGACATGCTCGGCAGCGCCGCCTATGCCGGAGGCGTGGACCTGTTCCACCGCTGGGGCCACAAGACGTACACGGTGGCCGCGAGCCTCGGCGGCTCGTACATCCGAGGCAGCCCGCTCGCGATACAGCAGGCCCAGCAGTCGCCGGACCGCTACTACGGGCGACCCGACGCGAAGAGCTTTCACTACGACGCGCTCCGCACGTCGCTCGCCGGGATCACCGGCGATGCGTACCTCAACCGCGTGGGCGGCGCCTGGACCTGGAGCGTCGGCGGCGAGTTCGTCTCCCCCGGCTTCGAGGTGAACGATCTCGGCTTCCAGGAGCGTGTCGACCGGATCTCCGCCGCGGCGGTGGGGCGGCGTCGCTGGACTCGGCCCGGAAAAGTGTTCCAGCACGCCGTGCTGGAGCTGTCGCTCGGTCGCGGCTGGAACTACGACGGCGATCTGATTCAACGGAAGGTCGGCCTGTACGCGTTCGGCCAGTTCCGGAACTTCTGGAACGCAGAGCTGACAGCGGGTTATGCGGGAGGCGCGATCGACGACCGGCTCACCCGCGGAGGCCCGCTCGCGCGCACCCCGCCCTCCTGGTACCTGAGCGCCGACGCCTACACCGACGACCGCAAGATGGCGAGTCTGTATGGCTTCGCGGCGCTGACCCACGATACCGCGGGCGGCTGGTCGCTGGAGCTGCTGCCGAAGCTCACCCTACGGCCGAGCTCGGCCGTGTCCCTCAGCCTCGCTCCCGCGTACCTGACGGGACGATTCCCCGCCCAGTACGTGACCACCGTGAGCGACACGTTCGCGAAGAACACCTTTCAGGCGCGCTACGTCTTTGCCCAGCTGATGGAGCACCAGCTGAGCGCCACGCTGCATTTCAACGCCACGTTCTCGCCGACCTTGAGCTTCCAGCTCTACGCGCAACCGTTCACCTTCACCGGCGCGTACCAAGGCTTTAAAGAACTGCGGGCGCCCGGCACGTTCACGTTCAACACCTACGGGCGTGACAACGGCTCGACCATCGCGCGCACCGGCACTGCCTACGCGATCGACCCCGACGGGCCCGACTCCGCTTCCGCACCCCCGTTCACGGTGGGCGATCCCGACTTCCGGACGCGCTCGCTCAGTGTCAAGGCGGTGTGGCGCTGGGAGTATCGCCCCGGGTCGACCGTCTTCTTGGCCTGGACGCACAGTCGCTCGAAGTACTTCCCCTACGACGCGAGCTT
>DATNOR010000134.1:0-3487 GCA_035601235.1 Gemmatimonadales bacterium | reverse complement strand
CGATCGCCACGGGCGGCTGCCGCTCGCCCCGCAGCCAACGGACCGTGTTCTGCAGCAGACGACTCAGATCCGGATTCCCCGAGCGCCAGAACGTCCGGTCCACGTCGCCCGCGAAATACGCGACGCGCGAGCCGCCGTGCTCCCGGAACACGGCCGCCGGCTCGTCAGTGCGCGGCGTGCGGGGGTAGACCATCTCGGGCGGGAATGCCGGATACGATGGGACCACGGTCAACGCGGGCTGGCCAGGTTCGCGCAGCCGCACCGGGAGGCGGTTTTCGGGACCCGGCAGCAGGGCCGTGCCGTCGAAGCCGGCCAGCGCCGCATGACGCTGCTCGATCCGCATGTAGCTGTTGGCGGCGGGGCCCACCGCGTCGGCCGCGACGCTGATACCGAACAGATCGGCGAGGGCCGGCTCGCTGCGCGCGTCGCCCCAGGCGTCGTAGCGCGACGTCTCAAACGTGGCAAGGAGCGACCCGCCCGCCTGCACGTAGGCGCGGATCTGGCGGCAGGGCTCGTCCGCGAGGTACGCGGCGTTGGGGACGAGCAGCGCGCGGTACCGGCCCAGCGTCTGCTCCGACAGATCACTCTCGTGCACGAAGTCGAACACACAGCGCCCCTGCAGCAGCGCCGCGTACAGCCCCTGCAGATACTCGGTGCCCTGGGCTCTGTCGGAGCCGCGCCAGAAGGCGATGGTGCTCTGCGGAAACAGCACTGCGAGATCGGCCACCGAGCGCGTGTTGCGGAAGTGCGGCTCGTGGGCGGCGAGCCAGGAGAAGAACTCGCGCCCCGTGTCCCGCCAGCGCTGATCCTCGGGCGAGCCACCCAGCCAGTGGAACCACGGCACCATGCCGCTCGCGACCGTTTGCGCCATCCACAGGGTCGTCTCGGCCGCGGGCTTCGCGACGTGGCGCCACACCGGGCGGCTGTTGCTGTAGGCGCCGGTCACGTTGGTGATCGTGCGCCCCTGTATGACGGAGCGGGCCACGCGACCCTGCTGCGCGCAGTCCCACAATGGCGTGTCGCCGGAGCGGCCCTGGTGGTCGGCGTTGAACCAGCCGGCTACGTGACCGATGCGCGCGAGGTCTTTGACCACGCGGATGCCGCCGCCCAGGTTGCCCACGTAGACCGCGTCGGGACGGCGCTCCCGCGCCACCGCGTCCCACAGGCGCCACACCTCCAGCAGGCGGTCCATGAACACCTCGTAATAGCGACGGTACAGCGGGCTCGTGGCGTCGGTCCGCTCGGGCGGCACGCCGCCCACTCGTTCGCGATACACCTTCTGGCAGCTCTCGCAGTAGCACACGCCCAGCGCGCCCGTGCTGGGCCAGCCGTTGGTGAAGAACGCGTCGACCGCGTAACGCCCGGCGATCTCGCGGTAGATGGCGGGCATCTGGTCGGTGAAATAGGGCGAGAACATGCAGGTCTTGAAGAGCCAGGTGGATTCGCCGTGGCGGCGCGGCTGGCCGTCGCGGTCGCGCTCGAACCACTCGGGATGCGCCCGCAGCGCTTCTTCCCAGGAGTAGTTGCAGTCCATGCGTGCCACCACGCGGATGCCGCGGGCGCGGGCCGCGGCCGCCATCTCGCCGAACGGGTCGCGCGTGCCCAGGAACGCGCTGCGGTGGTGATATGGGACCTCGGTCGGGTAGAACGCCATGATCCCACCGCCGTTGACGAGCAGGGCGTTGACCCGCAGCGAGGCCCAGTAGTCGATCCACGCCGCCACGTCGAGCGTGAGGGGATCACGCTCGTTGAAGTTGAGCTGTCCGCAGCGGCGCATGGTGGCGTACCACGGCGGCGGCTGCGCCGCCACCTGCAGGCGCGGGCCGGCCTGGGCGGTCGCCCCCGCCGCCGCGGCAAGAGCCAGGAACTCTCGGCGATCCATGGGCTCAACCCTCCGGGCGCATTGTCGGGGAGTACGTTATGCCAAGGCTCGCGCTAGCACCACCAGGCCCAGAACCGTTACGACGGCGCCGATCGCGCGGGCGAGGAGCGCGGGCCGGGGCCCGAGCCGCTCCAGCGCCACCGCGACCGCGACGGCTGCCACGACCGCGATGTTCATCATCCCGCCCAGGAGCAGCACGGCCATGAGACCGAGGCAGCACAGACTGCAGTTCACGCCAAAGCGCACACCGTGCATGAGCGTGGTCGCGGCCGCCGGGCTCGCCGCTGCGCCGCAGGCGCGGCACACGGCGAGCTGGCGGGCCTTCCAGGCGCTCAGCTGCACCGCGCCCGCGGCGAGCAGCGCGGCCCCCGTGGCGAGCGGGACCAGCCGCGCGACGGCCGGCCACTCGAGCCCGGCACGGGCGATGGCGCTCCCCAGCGCGTAGACGGCCGCGCCGAACAGCCCCCACACGGAGAAGTAGGCCACACCCGCCAGGGCGGCGAGCCCGTTCCGCGGGAAGTGTGCGAGCATCGGGAGCAGCGGCGGCAGCATCATGGCGACCATCATCACGAGCCACATCGCGACGAAGCGCCCAGCACTACCGGCCCACGTCTCACCCGGCATCGCCATCCAGACCATCGCCAGAGTCCAACCGCCGGGCATGGCCATCCCGCCCGCCATGGAGCGGGACCAGTGGACCGTCGCCGCCGCGCTCGCGAGAAACAGCAGCGCGCCGGCTGCGAGGAGCGACTCAGTCCTGGTAGCGGTCGTGGTGGCGCACCCAGCTCTGTACGTCATCGGGATCTTCGTCGCGGCCCTTGGGCACCAGGTCGAGCATGTTGTAGGTGCCGTTCAACGTCTCGATGCCGCGAGCGTAGCACGAATACGTGTGGAACACTGCGCCGGTCCGATCCTTGTAGAACACGCTCGCGCCCTCGCGATCGGGCATCCCCGGGTTCGCCGTCCCGACATTGTAGAGCAGGGCGCCGCGCTCGAGCTGCTCCGGCGAGAACGACACGCCCAGGTCGTAGTTGAAGTCGGTGTTGGCGGACGACACCCACTTGAAGCGCCAGCCCATGCGTCGCTTGTAGCGCTCGATCTTGTCGAAGGGGGCGCGCGACACGGCCACGAAGCTGACGTCGCGGTGGGGCAGGTGCAGGCCGGCGCCGTCGTAATGGTCGGCCCAGAAGGAGCAGCTTGGGCATCCTTCCTGGTCCTCCGGTCCGAACATGAAATGATAGACGAACAGCTGGCTCTTCGCGCCGAACAGCTCGGCGAGGGTTTGTTTGCCGTCCGGTCCCTCGAACACGTACGTCTTGTCGACCCGCTCCCAGGGGAGCGCGCGGCGCAGCCGGCTCACCTCGTCCTTGGTACGGGTGAGCTCCTTTTCTTTCGCGAGCAGCTTGGTGCGGGCGGCGATCCAGCGGTCGTGGGAGACCACGGCATGGTCGCGCAGGTCGTCGGCTGTCATGCGGGTGCCTCGTCGTGACGGGTCTGGCGCAGGTCTCGAGAACGGGTGATATTCTACCAATCGGTTGAATAATAGGCAACCCGTGTCCCGAACCCGTGCCCGCCGGCTCGACCAGGTCTATGGCGCCATCGCCA
>DATNOR010000133.1:0-16896 GCA_035601235.1 Gemmatimonadales bacterium | reverse complement strand
ATCGTCGTCAACGCCCTCAAGGCATCGCCCTGGGGACTGTTCACGCTCGGCTGCACGGTGCCGATCGCGCTGCTGATGGGGTGGTGGATGAAGCGGTGGCGCCCGGGCAAGGTGGGCGAGGCATCGGCCGCCGGGGCCGTGCTGCTGCTCGGCGCGTTGGTCGCCGGGGGGTGGGTAGCGGGCCAGCCGCAGCTGGCCCCGCTGTTCACCCACAGCGCCACGACACTCACGTGGATCATGGTGGCGTATGGGTTCATCGCCTCCGTGCTCCCAGTGTGGATGCTATTGTGCCCGCGCGACTATCTGTCGACGTTCCTGAAGATCACCACCATCCTGGTGCTCGCGGTCGCGATCCTGGTGATCTTGCCGCCGCTCCGCATGCCGGCGCTCACGCCGTTCGCCACGCTGGGCGAAGGTCCCGTGTTCGCGGGCAAGCTGTTCCCGTTCGCGTTCATCACGATCGCGTGCGGCGCCATCTCGGGATTCCATTCGCTGGTCGCGTCCGGCACAACCCCGAAAATGATCGCGCGCGAGTCCGACGCTCGCATGATCGGCTACGGCGGCATGCTGATGGAGTCCTTCGTGGGGGTGATGGCGATGATCGCCGCGTGCACCCTCGACCCCGGTGTGTACTTCGCGATGAACACCACGCCGGCGGCGCTGGCGCAGGCCTCGCAGGCGCTGGGCCAGGCGGGCTTCGTCGTCACCCCGGAGACCATGCAGGCGCTCGCCGCCCGCATGGGAGAGGCCACGCTGGTCGCGCGTTCGGGCGGCGCGCCGTCGCTCGCGGTCGGCATGGCTCAGATCTTCGCGAGCGTTACGGGCGTGTTGGGTGGCGGGAGCCGCACACTCGACGCGCTGTGGTACCACTTCGCCATCATGTTCGAGGCGCTGTTCATCCTCACGACCATCGACACGGGGACCCGCGTGGGGCGGTTCATGCTGCAGGAGATCGTGGGGCACGTGTGGCCTCGGTTCGGCGAGACCTCCTGGTATCCGAGCGTGATCGCCTCGAGCGCATTAATCGTGGCGGGGTGGGGCTACTTCCTGTACCAGGGCGTGGTCGACCCGCTGGGCGGGATCAATTCATTGTGGCCGCTGTTCGGGATCGCGAACCAGCTGCTCGCCGCGGTGGCGTTGTGCGTGGGCACGACCATTCTCATCAAGATGGGCCGGCAGCGGTTCGCGTGGGTCACGCTCGCGCCGCTCGCCTGGCTCGTGGCGGTCACGATGACGGCCGGATGGCAGAAAGTGTTCTCGGCCGATCCCCGTTTGGGGTTCCTGGCGCACGCCGCGTCGCTTGCCGGGTCGGCCGACCCGGCGGCGGCGCGGCTGATCTTCAACGACCGGTTGAACACGTTCGTGGCGTTGTTGTTTATGGTCGTCGTCGGCGTGCTGATCGCGACATCGGTGCGGGAGTGGTGGCTGGTGCTCTCGGGCCGCAAGCGGGCGGAGACGCACGAGACTCCGTATGTGGAGAGGGCGTATGCGATGGGAGACTGAGCGGGAAATGGGAAACGGGAAAGGGGAAACGACCGTGCCCATCCCCGCCCGAATCGCTCGGGTCGTGCGGCGCATCATTGGGGCGCCAGACTACGCGGCGTACCTGGAGCATTGCGAGACCGCAGGTCATCCACCGCCCGTCAGCGAGCGAGAGTACGTCGCGGAGTTTTTCGAGGCGAAGGGGAAGGGTGTACGGTGCTGCTAGACGCCGGGGCGTCGCGCTTCGGCGTGGCGTGGCTGGCGCTGTGCGGAGCCCTTGCGATTCACGTGGCGGACGAGGCGCTGACCGATTTTCTGTCCGTGTACAATCCCGCCGTGCGGGCCATCCGCGCGCGATTCCCCTTCCTGCCGCTCCCGACGTTCACGTTCCCCGCGTGGCTCGGCGGGCTGATCGCGGTCACGATCCTGCTGTTCGCGCTGTGTCCGGCGGCGTTTCGCGGGGAGCCCGGGATGCGGCCGGCGGCCTATGTGTTCGGCATCGTGATGGCGGGGAACGGACTGCTGCACTTGGTCGGGTCGATCTATATGAAGAAGGCGATGCCCGGTGTGTACTCGGCGCCGCTCATCTTGGGAGCGGCGATTTATCTGCTGGCGTCGGTGCGGTAGGCACACTGGCCGGGGAGTGCTTGACAGACTCCGCCCCTGGTGCACATTGAAACCCACTCAGATGCTGTGAACCCCGAGGCGCGATGTCGTGCGGCTCGCCAATGCCTCGAGGGGAGCGAATCGCGAAACCGACTGGGCGGAAGGACCCGCTTGGCCGGTTTTTCTTTTGTCCACCGGTGCCCAGGGCGGGAGCTCTTGGACTGGAGGGCATCGTGAACGCGATTCACATCACCTCGTGCCGGCACGCCGCCGGATGGTGCGCGGCGCTCGCTCTGATCGCTCTCGCGTGTAGCGGCACCGAGCCGACCCCGCCCACGACCGGAGGGGTTCGGGTGACGACCGTCACTGCGGGGGCGGACCTCGATCCTGACGGCTACACGGCGGCCCTTGACTACGACTCGACTGGCGCGGCGCTGCCGATTGCGATCAACGGATCGGTCACGTTCACGCCACTCAGCCCCGGAATTCACTCGCTGACGCTCCGCGGCACGACGGCGAACTGCCTCGTCGCCGGTGCCAATTCGCAGACCGTATCCGTCGTCGCCGGTCAAACGGCCGAAGTCACGTTCCACGTCACGTGCGTGCGTCGAGTCGCGCTGGCCGGCGTCTGGAACTATGTCGAGCAGATCGGGAATCCGCTCGTCTGCAACGACACCGGGACCTATGTCTTCACACAGAGCGACGACGCGGTTGGGGGCACGAACGACCAGGTCGGTACCTGCGATCAACAGGACGGCGCCATTGACAACACGGCGACCGGCACGGTCAGCGGCAATCTGGTCTACACGGCATCCGGGGGGGTGTCGGTCAACTTCTCCGTGGGCGGCTGCTCGTACTCCGCGGCCGCGGCGGGCACGCCCCCCGATCACCTGATCAACGGCGCCGTCAGCTGCTCGTCAGACAATGGCAGCTGGGGAGCGGTGCGCGGAGGTGGGGCGATCGCGTCGGTCACCGTGTCGCCGCCCGCGCGGACCGTCGTCGCGAGCGGGACGGCACAGCTCCGCGCGGTGCTGATCGACGCGAGCGGAAGCCGGCGCGTCGGTCCGACCGTGACGTGGACGAGCGATGCGTCCGCGGTCGCCACCGTCGACGCATCGGGCCTGGTCGTCGGGTCCGCCCCCGGATCCGCGACCATCACGGCGACCGCCGAATCGCAGAGCGGCACGGCCGCAATCAGCGTGGAGACCGTGACCTTCGCCACGGTCCAGGCGGGTGCCTACCACTCGTGCGGCCTCACGGCAAACGGGGCGGCCTACTGTTGGGGCAACGGCACGTATGGCCAGCGTGGCGACGGCACCAAGGCCAGCGGCCTCGCGCCCGTCGCGGTCGGAGGCGGCCTGACCTTGAGCGCCATCAGCGCGGGCGCAATCCACACGTGCGGCCTCACCGCGGGCGGCACCGCGTACTGCTGGGGACTCGATTACTACGGCGAGCTCGGCGCAGGCGCACCCGCCTCGCAACGGTGCGGTAACGCAGGAGCGGAGTGCAGCGTCACGCCACTCGCCGTCGCGGGGGGGCGCGCCTTCTCCTCGGTCAGCGCCGGTTGGGCGCTGAGCTGCGCGCTGACGTCGAGCGGCGCGGCGTTTTGCTGGGGCGACAACGGCTACGGCGAGCTGGGCAATGGGTCAACAGTGAGCACCCGCACGCCCGTGGCCGTGGGCGGCGGACTCTCGTTCGTGAGCATCGGGACGGGGAATTTCTTCGCGTGCGGGCTCACCGCCGCCGGCGCCGCGTACTGCTGGGGCAACAACTCCGCCGGACAGCTCGGGATCGGTCCCGTCAGCCCGAATGTGTGCAGCGCGGAACCGTGCAGCGCGGCGCCGGTAGCGGTGTCGGGCGGACTCACATTCACTGCACTCAGCGTCGGCTACTGGCACGCGTGCGGGCTGACGTCGAGCGGTGCGGCGTATTGCTGGGGCGACAACGATGGCGGCCAGCTCGGCGCCACGACCACGGAAACGTGCGCCGGTCTGGGCAGCGTGGTCGCCTGCAGCCGGCTGCCGCTTCCCCTCGAAGGAGGCGTGACCCTGGCGCAGGCGAGTGCCGGCTCGTTCCACAGTTGCGGTTTCACCTCTGGAGGCGACGGCTACTGCTGGGGCTCAAACAGCAACGGTCAGCTGGGGAACGGCACCACCGTCTACGGCCCGACTCCGACGGCCATGGCGGGCGGGCTCAGTTTCAGTGCACTGACCGCCTTCGGCAGGTGGCACAGCTGCGGGCTGACCACGACGGGCGTCGCGTACTGCTGGGGGTACGGCCTCTGGGGACAGCTGGGCAATGGCGGGACGTTCGACGCCACTGTGCCCATGCTGGTCCTTGGGCAAGCGGCGACGCCAGGGCCGGCCCCGCTCCGCGCGTCGACAGGCGCGCGTCGCCTGTCGCGGAGCGCGCGGCGACCGCTTTCGCTGCGACCACCATCTCCCTGACCGCCAAAACGGCGAGGAAACATTATGAGAACCCTCCCCATCGCCACGACGGTGTCGCTTGCCTCCCTCGGGCTGCTCTTGGCGTGCGAGTCGCCGTCGCATCCCGCCGCCCCCCGGCTCCAGGCGATGTCCTTCGCCAACTCCGAGTGGTCCGAGCCTGTCGATCTCGGCCCCGTCGTCAACTCCTCCTCGAACGAGCAAAACGCCACGCTCGCGCGAGACGGTCTCAGCCTCTATTTCTCCTCGAACCGGCCCGGCGGGTCCGGGCCACTCGACATCTGGGTGTCGCAGCGCACCTGCGCCGATCCGAACGACCCCGCATGCGCCTGGCAGGCCCCCGTGAACCTGGGCTCGCCGATCAACAGCGCGGGCGCCGATTTCGCACCCAACCTGTCCCGCGACGGCCACTTGCTCTTTTTCGCAAGCAACAGAGGAGGTGGCGCGACCGACATCTTCGTGTCGCATCGAGCCGACCCGAACGACGACTTCGGCTGGGACGACCCCGTCCCACTCGGCCCCGGCGTGAACACTGCGGCAGCGGAACAGGCGCCCATGTACCTGCAGAACGCGGAAGACGGATCGGCGAACCTGTACTTCAATCGGGGAGCCCTGGCGCAGAACCAGGCGGACATCTACGTGGCGGCCGTGACACGCGACGGGGAGACCCTCGGGCCGGCCCAGCTCGTCGTCGAGCTCAGCGACCCGAGCGCCAACGACGCCGCCGTCACGATCCGCGCTGACGGCCGAGAGCTGATGTTCTGGTCGCCCCGCTTCGGTGGGCTCGGCGGAGCCGATTTGTGGGTATCCACCCGGCAGACCGTGCACGACCCGTGGTCGCCGCCGGTGGACCTGGGCGCGCCACTGAACTCGGTATCTGACGACGTCACGCCAAACCTCTCCCTCGATGGGCGCACGTTGATCTTCGCGTCCAATCGGCTGGGGGGCTCCGGCGGCAACGACCTCTACATGTCCACCCGCACGCCGAGCGGGCATTAGCCAGGAGGTTACCATGAGATCCGTACTCGCCACCACGGCACTAGCGCTCGAGTCAGTCGCGTTGCTCGTGGCGTGCGCCTCGGAGTCTGGTCCCGCCGCGCCCAGGCTCCAGGCCATGTCCTTCGCCAACTCCGAGTGGTCCGAGCCGGCGAACGTGGGCGCGCCCGTCAACTCGACGGGCGATGAATTCGGAGCGACGCTCTCTCCCGGCGGGCTGAGCATCTACGTCGCCTCGAACCGGACCGACCTCCCGGGAGCGCAGGGCGGAAACGACATCTGGGTCTCCCATCGCGCCTGTGAGGACTGCCCGTGGGGAACGCCGGTGAACCTCGGAGCCCCCATCAACAGCGCCGCGGGCGAGGCCACGCCGACGTTCACGCCAGACGGCCACGTGATGTTCTTCAACAGCGCCCGGTCGGGCGGGGCCGGCAGGAGCGACATCTACATGTCGCGCCGAACGGACGTGAACGATGATCTCAGCTGGGAGGCGCCCGTAAACCTGGGCTCGGACGTGAATACGCCCGACAACGAGGGGGGGCCTGCATATCAGCAGGCCGGAGCCGGCCCCGGCACCCTCTACTTCAGCCGGGGCCTGATCCCCCAACAGCAGGCGGAGATCTACGTCGTGTCCGTCACGCGGGACGGCGAGACGCTCGGGCCTGCCGTGCCGGTCGCGGAGCTGAACGATCCGAGCGTCAACGACGGCGCCTTGACGGTTCGGCAGGACGGCCGGGAGCTGATCTTCTGGTCGAACCGCGGCTCGCTCCCGGGCCATGTCGTGGGCGACCTGTTTGTCTCCACCCGCCGCAGCGTGCACGACGCTTGGTCGGAGCCCGAGAACCTCGGCGCGCCAGTGAACACGGCGCTGGACGAGGTCAGCGCACGCCTGTCACACGACGGCCGCATCCTGCTGATCACGTCCGCGCGCCCGGGCGGCCTCGGTGGCACGCTCTTCGGCTTCGACATCTGGATGTCCACCCGCAGGCCAAGCGGGCACTAGCGGAGGAGGATCCGTGAGAATCACACACAGACGCTCTAAGGAACGCTAGACCGTCAGAACGTCACGCAGGGGACAGGAGAACCCCGGGAGCACGTCTTCGCCATCGAGCGAGTCGTGCTCCTGGAGGATCGAGAGACTCCCGTCCTGCCGGTAGACACGAGCCTCGGAACGCTCGGGATCGATCACCCACACGAGCTTTGTCCCGGCCCCGAGCCAATCGGCCACCTTGGCGAGCACCTCGGCGGGTCGGTCGTCGGGTGACAGGATCTCGGCCAGTAGGTCCGGCGCCAGCTCGGCGTACCCCCGCGCCCGAATCGCTCCCGTTCGCTCGCGTGCCACAAACGCGACGTCAGGCGCGCGCACCGTATCGGGATCGGACGCGATCTTGAACCCGGTGTCCTGTGCAAACACCAGGCCCAACCGCTGCCGACGGACGAAGTCCCCCAGGAAATAGGCGAGGTTCGCTGCGACAACCCCGTGCCAGCTGCCGGGCGGCTCGCGCACCACGAGCTGTCCGCGGACCAGCTCGACCTGTTTGTCCGGAATAGACATGCGCTCGACGTCCGCGGCAGTCAGGAGAGGCGCAGCGCTCACACCGCGTAACATATCACCTCGGCAAACGACGGACGACAACGGTAAGGGCCGAGGTCAACCGCTGATCAACGTCACTCCCGGCGACCCACCACCGGCCAGGCGAGCACGAGCGCCATCCCTCCCGCCGCGCTCGCCAAGAACGCGGGCCCCGCCCCATACCGCTGAAATACCGCGCCCAGCCCCACGCCCCCCACCAGCGCCGCGAACCCCGTCACCCCGTGATACACACCGAACCCGCTCCCCTGGTGAGCCCCCGCGAGTCGGGCCACCAGCGCCCGCTCCGGGCTCTCGGTCAACCCCGCCACCAAGCCGAACGCGAGGAACCACCCCCACGCCGCCACCGCCGTGCCCGCACGGGCCATTCCCACGGCGAGGATCGCGTAGGCGAGCCACCCCAGCCACATCGTCTGCTCAGGCCCAAGCCGGTCGCTCGTGGCCCCGCCCACAAAGCTCGACGTCGACCGCACGACGTGCACCGCGGCCCACAATAGCGGCACCACCGCCACCGGCACGCCGAGCTGCTGCGAGCGCAGGATGATCAACGTGTCGGGCATGCGGAGAAGATAGAAGGCCGAGATCGCGAGGAGAGGAGAAACGTGTGAAGGTTGGGGGAGGTTGGAGGAGGTTAGGGGAGGTTGTGCTGATCGGTCGCTACCTCCCCTAACCTCCCCTAACCTCCCCAAACCTCCTCGCTCTCTCACCGCCCATGTCGCGACCACCAGGACCAGTACCCCCGGCACAATGCTCGCCCCAATCACCGTCCGCAGCCCCGCGCTCCCCGACGCGAGCAGCCACCACGCGACGATCGGCCCCAACACCGCGCCCGCGTGGTCCATGCCGCGCTGCAGCCCGAACGCCCGGCCCACGAGGTCCGCTGGCGTCGCGTCCGCGATCAAGGCGTCGCGCGGCGGCGTGCGCAGTCCCTTGCCCAGCCGGTCCACCACGCGCAGCCCGATCACCTGCCACGCCGCCCCAGTGACCGCGATGACTGGACGCACCACGACGGCGATCAAGTAGCCGAGCACGATGAGGGGCCCACGCCGGCTCGTCCGATCGGCCAGCCGGCCCGCCCCGAGTTTCACGACGGCCGCCGCGAACTCGGCGGCCCCGTCGAGCGCCCCCAGCGCTTGGGCGCCCCCACCCAGCACCCCGGTGACGAACGCCGGGAGCAGCGGGTAGATCATTTCGCTCGCGAAATCGTTCAGCAGCGAGACCCAACCGAACAGCTTGACCTGGCGGGGAAGGGCCCCGCCGCTAGGCAGCATTGAGGCCGAGACCCCAGCGGATCAGGGCGACCGGCAGCCCCCCGTAGCGGAGCAGTGCGTCGTGGAAGTCGCGCAGCGTGGACCCGGCCCCCCGTGCCGCCCGGAACTGCCTGCGCAGCTCGAGGATCTCGCGGCGCCCGACGGCGTAGCACAGCGGCTGCGCCGGCTCGGCGCAATAGCGCCGCACCTCCGCCTCCGCGTTGGCGCGATCCACGTGCAGCTCGCTGACGAACTGGTCCACCGCCTGCTCGAACGTCATGCCCCGGGTGTGCAGGCCGACGTCGAGCAGCACGCGCGTCGCGCGCCACAGCAGATGGACGCGCTGGAAGAACGCCTCCTCCTCTGACCGGTAGAACCCCTCCTCGCCCATCATGTCCTCGCAGTACAGCGCCCACCCCTCCACGGTGAGCGGGGTCCACACGTTCTTGCGCGTATCGGAGCCTTGCGCCTGCGCGTGTACCAGCTGCAGGTGATGGCCGGGATAACCCTCGTGCAGCGCCGTGGCCGCCAGCTCGTGGCGGCAGTGGTCGCGCAGGATGCGCTCCTGCGCCGCCGCCGGGAGCCGGGCGTCGGGGACGGTCACGTAGAACCAGCCGGTGCGGTCGCTCGAATAGGGGCCCGGACTGTCGTAGGCGGCGAACGGGATGATGGGCCGCATGAACGCCGGCGTCGGCACGACGTCGAGCGGGGCGTCGGGAATGGCCGCCAGGCCACGCGCCGCCACGAAGTCGCGCGCGCGTCGCATCTCCTCTGCGTACGAGGCCACCAGCGCGGCCGCGGGAGGGTGGTCGGCGCGCAGCCGGTCGGCGACGTCCTGCCAGCGCTTGCCGCCGTCGAAGCGCGCCGCCCGGCGCGCCAGGTCGGCCTCGAGCTCTTCCTTCAGGTGCAGGCCGTAGCGCCACAGCTCGGGGGCCGTGTCGCGCAGCGCGTGCTCGTAGTGCAGATGGAAGTTGAAATCGTCCTCGCCCAGCGCGAACTGGTCGGACGCCGATTCCAGCCAGCGCTCGAGATCGTGCGCGAAGCTCGCCAGTGCCGCCGCCGCGCCCTCCGCCGCGGCCGCCAGGCGCCGCGCCTCAGCGGGCGGCACCTCGGACAGCGCGGTCGCCACTTCACGCACCAGCGCTAACCCGCCCTCGTTGACGCGCAGCGCCGTCTCCACGAACACGCGCACCGGCGCGACCAGCGCGGCGCGCGCGTCGTCGAGCAGCGCCGGCACGTCTTCCAGCCGGCCCGCGAGCGCCCGCGCCCGCTCGACGGGCGGACGGTCCCGCCGGCCCAGCAGGAAATGCAGCCCGCCGAGCAGGTGCGACAGCCAGAACGCAGGGTTCTTGGTCTGGGGCCGCTCGCGCTCGAACCGCCGCAGCAGCACCCGCACATCGTTCAGCAGCGCCGTGCGGTCGATCTCGTCCTCGAGCTCGGGCGTGCTGGTCTCTTCGAGGGCGGCGCCGATCGACTTGAGCGCGGCGAGGTGCGGCGCCAGCGCGACCGGGCTGAACCGCCCGTAGCGATCGTCGTGGGTCCTTACCCCCGCCTGGGTCGCAGCGACGGGGTCCAGGTGCCAGCGCAAATCGAAGTAGGCCCGCTCGATTCCCCGGAAGGTGCCTACCGCCATACCGCCTGCTTCAGGAGCCGGTGGCACTCCTCGTCCGACAGGACGCGGTCGGTCCGCTTCGCGGCTTCGAACAGCACCCGGCACTGGGCCTCGTCCTCCGCGTCGTAGCCGTGCGTCTCGAGCCAGTACTTGACGTTGGAGAGTCCCGAGACGGGAGAGATCTCGATCTTCTGCTCCAGGCCGAACTCCTGTGCCGGGACGGAGCTGTAGACGCGATCGGCGAGCCAGGCGTGGCCCTTTTTCTTGGCCTTGATGATCGCCGCCGCGTGCACACCGGTGCCGGTGCGGAACGCGTCTCCGCCCATCACCGGGTAATTCACCGGGATCGGCATGCCCACCGCGTCGGCCACCAGCCGGCAGTACTCGGGCAGCTTCGCGATGTCGTGCCGGTGGGCGCCCAGCAGCCGGAGATTCACGATCAGCAGATCCATTTCGGCGTTGCCCACGCGCTCCCCCACCCCGAGCGCCGTGCCGTGCACACGGTCCACGCCGGCCTCGATCGCGGCGAGGCAATTGATCAATCCCATGCCGCGGTCGCGGTGCCCGTGCCAGTCGACCTTAACGCCGCTCTGCTTGACGATTTCCCGCTTGACGAAGTCGACCAGCGCCCTGACCCCGTCCGGCGTCGCATGGCCTACGGTGTCGGCCAGACAAATCCGCATCGCGCCGCAGGCGATCGCCGTCCCATACAGAGCCTTGAGCGCGTCGGGCTTGGCCCGGGTGGTGTCTTCGGTCACGTACATCACCGGCAAGCCATGTTTTACGGCGTACGTGACGGCTTCCTCGCTCGACCGGAGAATCCGGTCCAGGGTCCAGTCTTCGGCGTACTGCCGGATGGGGGACGATCCGATGAAGGTCGCGGCCTCGATCGTGATCCCGACCTCATCCGTCACCCGCACGATCGGCTCGACGTCCGCGATCACGGTGCGCGCCGCGCAGTTCGGGGCGAGCGGCAGCCGGGCGTCCCTGATCTCCGTGGCGAGCGCCCGCACCTGCTCCAACACGCGCGGGCCGGCCCCCGGCAACCCGATGTCGGCAGCTACGATACCCAGGTCGGCCATGAGGTGGAGCAGGCGCTTCTTGACGTCGAGCTCGGGGTCGCGGACGGAGGGGGATTGCAGGCCGTCGCGCAGCGTCTCGTCGTTCAGGTCGACACGGGCGCGCGTCCAGTCGAACGCCGGCGCGTCACCCGCCCGGTTCCAGTCGTAGATCAGCTCGCGCTCATCCATGAACTAGTGTCACCCTCTCGCCCCCCACCGTCAAGCGGGTTAGTGTGAAGACCGTGGAGCACACCCTCTCGCGCCTGCTCGCGCACGAGCGCATCCGCGCCGCCCGACGTCACGTCGAGCGCGCCGACGAGCTGACCCTGGCGCGCCAGGCCGCGCTCTCCGCCACACCGGCGCCGACCGGCGCCGAGGCAGCGCGCGGCGCGCGGGTCGCGGAATTGTTTCGCGAGATCGGACTGTCGCACGTGGGGGTCGATCAGGCGGGCAACGTGCGCGGCTGGTTCGGGAACGGCGACGGATCGGCGCCGGTGGTACTGGCGGCACACCTCGACACGGTGTTCGGTCCCGAGGTGGACGTGCGCGTGACGCGCCACGGCCAGCGGCTGGAGGGTCCCGGCATCTCGGACAACGCCCGCGGACTCGCCGCGCTGGTAGCGGTGGCGGAGGCCCTGGTCGCCACCCGCGTCGCGACGACGCGGCCCATCCTGTTCGCCGCCACTGTCGGGGAGGAAGGCTCGGGCGACCTCCGGGGAGTGAAGTACCTCCTGAATGGCGGGATGGGGGACGGGGGACGGGGCCACCCCACACCCGCCGCGTTCATCGCCCTGGACGGTGCCGGGCTCGAGCGCGTCATCCACCGCGCGCTCGGCTCCAAGCGCTACCACGTCACGTTCCGGGGACCGGGCGGCCATTCCTGGGCCGCGTTCGGCGTCGCCAACCCCGCCAACGCCGTCGGCCGCGCCGCCGCCCTGCTCGCCGATCTCCCCATCGCCACGGCGCCCCGGACCACCTGCGCCGTGGTGGGATTGGGGGGCGGCACCGGTCTCAACTCGATCCCGCAGGACGCCTGGCTCGACCTGGACTTGCGAAGCGAGGACCCACGCGCCCTGGAGCAGCTCGACGTAACGGTCCGGGCGGCGCTCGAGCGCGCGGCGGACGACGAGAACCGCAGCCGCACGGCGGGCACGCCGCCGCTGCGCGTGGAGCTGCAGCTCGTGGGCGACCGCCCCTGCGGCATCACTCCGCGCGCGCATCCCCTGGTGCAGGCGGCGATCGCCGCCAATCGCGCGCTCGGCCGCGACGCCGAGCTCGCCAGCGCGTCCACCGACGCGAACGCGCCCATCGCGCTCGGCATCCCCGCGATCGCCCTGGGGGCTGGGGGTAAGGCGGGCGACGCGCACCTCACGACCGAGTGGTACGAGAACGTCGAAGGAGCGCTCGGCATCGTCCGAGCGCTCCTCGTCACCGCCGCGATGGCGGAGGTCGGCTAGGCCTGGGCCGGCGCCGCCCGCAGGGCCCGCGCCACCGCGAGCGATTCCCGGCTGTGGCGCGTGGCGCGCAGCTGCGACGAGTAGATGTGCCGCACCACGCCCTCCCGGTCGATCACGTACGTCACCCGGCCGGGGACGAGGCCCAGCGTCTTCTCGACGCCGTACAGCTCGCGCACTGTCCCATCGCGGTCGGAGAGTAGCAGGAACGGCAGCCCCTGGCGCGTGGCGAAGCGCCGATGCGACCTCACCGAGTCGCCACTCACCCCGATCACCTCGGCATCGGCTGCCGTGAACGCGTCGTAGCTGTCTCGGAACGCGCGCGCCTCGACCGTGCACCCGGGCGTCTGGTCCTTCGGATAGAAGTACAGCACCACGGTCTTGCGGCCCACGACATCACGCAGCCGGACCGGCGTGCCGGTCTGATCGGGCAGCGTGAAGTCAGGCGCCGGGTCACCGACATTCACCTTCTGTTGTTTGGTCATCGACTCCCCTTTTTCCTGAAGCTCAATGCGCCGCCGCGGCCCCGCCCGGCATCCCCTTGCTCTTGTGCATCAGCAGGAGCAGCGGCAGGGACAGCACGAAGCACGCCCCGAACAGCAGGAACAGCTGCTCGAACGACAGCATCATCGCCTGGCGCGTCACCTGGCCGTTCAAAATCATCAAGGCCTTCGACTGAGCGAGCGGGGCGGGCGTACCGGTCGCGACGAGCCGCGCCATGATGCCGCCCAGGCGCTCGCGCGTCGCCTCGCTGTACTGCGTCACGTTGGCGATTAGGTCCGCCCGATGGATCGCCGTGAACCGCTGCACCAGCGTCGCCGAGACGGCGATCCCCACGCTGCCGCCGAGCTGCCGCAGCAAGTTGAACAGCCCGGTGCCGTTCGGGATCTTGCTCATCGGCAGGTCGGCGAGGGCGAGATTGGTGAGCGGTACGAAGATCAGCCCCAGTCCCACGCCGCGGAAAATGAGCGGCCAGAAGAAATCGCTCATGCCGCTGTCGGTCGTGAAATGCGCGTGCTTCCACATCGCCAGCCCGAAGATCGCCACGCCCGCGACGATCGACAGGCGCGCGTCGAATTTCCCCGTGGTGCGTCCCATCGTCGCCATGGTGAACGCGCTCGCCAGCGCCCCCGGCAGAATCACGAACCCGGTCTGTTCCGCCGTGAAGTTCTGCAGGTTCTGGAGGTACACGGGCAGCACGAACACGGTGGCGTACAGGCAGATCCCCAGGATACCGCCGAACACCACCCCCACGGCGAGCTGCCGGCTCTTGAGGATCCGCAGATCGACCACCGGATGCTCGGTGGTGAGCTCATGCCACACGAACGCGATCAGCGACCCCGCGCTGATCAGCCCGTACGCGATCACCTCACGCGAGTCGAACCAGTCGAGGCGCTCGCCGCGCTCCAGCATCGTCTGGAGCGTGCCGATGCCCGTGGCGAGCAGCAGCAGGCCCATGTAGTCGACCCGCTCGGCCTTCTGCTGATAGCGCGAGTCGTTGACGAAGCTGAGCGACAGCGCGAGTGCCAGCATGCCGATGGGGATGTTGATGTAGAAAATCCACGGCCAGCCGAACGCATCGGTGATGTAGCCGCCGAGCGTGGGTCCGAGGGTCGGACCGACCATCACGCCCACGCCGAAGATGGCCATCGCCGTGCCGTACTCCTCGCGCGGGAACTCCTCGTACAGGATCGCCTGGGACGTGGACAGCAGCGCCCCGCCCCCCAGTCCCTGGATGATGCGCCAGAACACCAGGGCGGCGAGGGTGTGCGCGTTGCCGCAGAAGAACGACGAGACGATGAAGATCGCGATCGAGCCCGCGAAGTAGCGGCGCCGCCCGAAGTACGCCGACAGCCAGCCCGTGATGGGCAGGATGATCACGTTGGCGACGATGTACCCGGTCGACACCCAGGCGATCTCGTCGAGCGTCGCGCCCAGGTTCCCCATCATGTGGGGAATGGCGACGTTCACGATGCTGGTGTCGAGCAGCTCCAGCACCGAGGCGAGCGACACCGTGACCGCGATGATGTAGCGGTACTTGTAGCGGTCGGCGCTCGCGCCGAGCGCCGCTGCCGGAAGAGCAGCCGTGGCCACTGGTCGCCTACTTCGTCTGAATGGTGACGACGACGCTCAGCCCGGGCCGCAACGGATGCGCCGGATCGACCTTGTCGGGCCGGACGCGGACCGGCACGCGCTGCACCACCTTGGTGAAATTCCCGGTCGCGTTGTCGGGTGGCAGCAGCGAGAACCGCGCCCCCGTGGCCGGCGACAGGCTTTGCACGTGTCCGCGGAAATGCGTGCCGGGATAGGCGTCGACCGTGAAATCCACCGGCTCGCCGGGTTTCACGTCGGCGACCTCCGTCTCCTTGAGATTCGCCGTGATCCACACATCCTCGAGCGGCACCACGCTCATCAACGGCTGACCCGGCTGGACCAGCTGGCCCAGCTCCACGGTCTTCTTGCTCACGACACCGGAGGAGGGGGCGATGACGCGCGTGTACGACAGATTCAGGGCCGCCTGGTCGCGGGCGGCGCGCGCCGCCCCGACCCGGGCGTCCGCCGCCAGGAGCGACGCCTGGGCCGCCGCCAGCGCGGCGTCGGCCGCGCGGGCCGCCGCCTCCACCGCGTCGAGCTGCTGTTTCGAAACGATCTCCTGCAGCGCCAGTGGCCGCACCCGCTCCAAATCCGCGTGCCCCTTCAAGGCGTTGGCCTGCGCCTGCTCCACCTGGGCCTCCGCCTGACCCACGCGCGCCCGGTTGCTCACGCCCGCGAGCGCCACCGCCAGATCCGCGTCGGACTGCGCCAGCCGGACCTTGTAATCGCGGTCGTCCAGCACCACGAGGGTATCGCTGGCCTTCACGTTCTGGTTCTCGTCGATCCGGACTTCGGTCACGAAGCCGCCGACCTTGGGTAGGATGGGGACGATATGTCCATCCACCTGCGCGTTGTCGGTGGATACGTGGCTCAGCCCGTAGATCCAGCGTCGCGCACCCAACCCCACGAGGGCCACGAGCACCACGCCCATGATCATGAACACGGTGCGCCGGCCGCCGGGCTTGGGCTCTGCCGGAGCTGGCGCCGGTGGAGCCGGGGGAGCCGGGGGAGCCGCCTTCGCGCTGGATTCACGCCTGACCTCTGGTCCGATCGTCGTAGCCATGAGCTCTTGATCCGTGGTTCGAAGTTAGTGAAGGGTCCGGGCGACGCCGGCCGCCCGTGCCAGAGAGACGCGTGCGCTCGCGGCTGCGAAGCGCGCGTCGATGTCCGTGTCGCGCGCCCGAATCAGGTTCGACTGCGCGTCGATCACTTCGATGTTGCCCGCCACGCCGGCCTTGAAGCGCTCGCGCGACTGCGCCAGCTCGTCCGCCGCGAGCCGCAGCCGCTCCGCTGCCACCGCCTGCTGCGCTTCCGCCGAGTGCAGGTCCAAGAGCGCGCCGTCCACGTCCGCCGCGATCTGCTGGCGCAGGTCGCGCTCGCGCACCTGCGATTCGCGCACCACCGCGTTCTGCTCCGCGAGACGCGCCTCGCGGCGGAACCCGTCGAGGATCGGCACGCTCACCTGGAGCGTCAGGTCGCGCGTCGAGATGGCGCCCGGCACCGTCCGCCCGTTGAGGCCGTAGTCGGCTGCTACCTCGAGCCGCGGCAGGCGTTCCGCACGGATCGCCGCCCCGGTCTGCCGCGCCGCCCCGGCCCGGGCCAGCTCGGCCCGCAGGTCGGGCCGGTTGACGAGGCCCACCGCGACGGCCGAATCGCGCGTCGCCGGGACCTCCGCGGCGCCCAGCGTGGCGGTAAGCGTGTCCGTGAACACGAGCGGCGTGCCGGGGTCGATCCCCAGGGCGCGCGTCAGGTCGATACGCGCGCGGTCCAGCTGGTTGCGCGCGACGAGCAGCAGGCCTTCCGCCGTGACGAGCTGGGTGCGGGCCCGCGTCACGTCGATGGCCGCGCTCACGCCCGCCGCCTTCTGCGCTTCCGCCAGGCCCACGAGCTCGGCCGCGATCGTCGAGTCCGCCCGGCGCGCCGCCACCACCGCCTGCGCACGCACGCCCCGCAGATACGCCAATGCCGCCGTCAGCGCCGTAGCATCCACCGTCACCCCGCGCTCGGCGCGACTCCCGTCCGCCTGAGCTCGGGAGGCGCGCACCCGTGCAACGCTGGACCAGTCCAGCAGCGTCTGCGACGCGCTCACGCGAGCATCGAACAGGTGAAAGGGGCCGATCAGCTCGGGCAGCGACTGCGGCCCGGTCGCAGTCGGGATTGAAAAATCGATGCCCAGGGACTTCGAGTTGAAAGTCCGATTGAGCCACGAGCCGCCCAGCGACAGGGACGGCAACAGCGCCGCCCGGACCTGCCGCACGCGCGCGTCCGCCTCGTCCGTTCGCAGCGCGGCCAGCGCCACCGCGGGT
>DATNOR010000132.1:0-1819 GCA_035601235.1 Gemmatimonadales bacterium | reverse complement strand
GCCGTCCGGCAGGAACGCGCTCGCGCCCGTGTGCTGTACGACGGCGGGCTTGCCGCTCGCCAGGTAGGCCACCGTCCTATCGCTGACCCAGGCATTCTGGAATGCCATGCACGACGGCTTTGCCGCACTGAACTCCCCGCGTGACTGCCGGATGTAGGCGGCGTAGGCCGTGGGGCTGCCCGTGACATCGCGCGAGTCCCGCACGCGCCAGCCCTGCCGTTCGAGGAGGGCCCGGTCCTGCGCGTCTTTCTCCGCCTGCTTCGGCCGCGCCTGACCCGCGGGATCGCGGTCCAGTAGATAGAGCGCCAGCTCGAGGGGCTGGCTCGTGTGGCGTGGCAGATCCGCGAACTCGAGAAAGGAGATCCGCTTCGTGTTATCGACCAGGACGGTCTGTCCGTTCCGCTGCACCTTCAACCAGCTCGCCGACGACCAACTGGAAACGGTCGTGAAGACCTCCGCGCCGGGCTCGTGCGTAAACGGCCAGAGGTCGAGACAGACGGGAGGCCGGATGTGCATCCACTGCAGGCCGCAGTCGGAAAAGAGCGCAGCCGGTGTTCCGACCGTCTCGCCCGTCGTCAGATAGCAATCGTGTGGGGGAACGGCGAGCTCTCCCGTGCTCATCCAGAACTGCAGCAGGCCGGGGTCGATGTCCACGAGCGCCGTGCGCCGCGCGCAGGCGAGCAAGCGTGGGTCGATGGCGTAATGGAAGTTCAGCAGGACATCTGCCTGCCGCAGCACCGCCTCCGCCTCGCGGCGTGCGCAGGCGACGAAGCGCGGCTCGCCTTCGACGATGTCGTACAGCAGCGTGCGGCCCTCGAACCCGAACTGCTTCATCCGGTCCTGGAACGTCGCGATGACGTACGCCCGCCGGTCCGGATCACGGACCGGACGGAGCTGCTCCAGCCAGTAGACCTCGCAGCCCAACTGCCGCAGCCCCAAAGCGTACTGCAGATACACCCAGAAATGCCCGCCGCCGTCAGGGAAACTGGCGACCTTGTTCACCGACAGAGCGACAGCGGTCATGGCGCCTCCACCGTCACCGCGTCCGCCCGCTGGCGCAGGTCGCGGAACCCGATCAGCGTGATCCCCCGCTCGAGGATCGCCCGTCGCAGGGTGGGGTCGCACAGTGTCCGTAGCTCGATCTCGCGTTCCGCGCGATAGCTCGAGGGGAATCCCGCATCGATATAGCCCGGGTGACACGACAGCTCGGTCACGTCCGGCCCGATCTCGGCGTCGAGCACGCGCAGGAAGCCATCGACCCCGATCCGCTCGGCATGCGTCACGCCACCCCATTGCCCGTAGAACTTCCCGACGTGACGCACGGCGGAGTGACCTCGCAAGGGCACACCGACGGACCGGGCGAGCGCGAGCACATACGGGAGCACACGCGGGTCGCGGTGCACGTCGTGGTGCGAATCGACGTGCGTCGGGGGCGCTCCGGTCAGGTCGAGGAACCGCGCTAGCTGACGTTCGCACTGAGCGGCCGCCCGGCCCGGTTCGGAGGAGTCGAGCTCGAGGTGCAGGCCGAGGCTCAGCGCGGGGTTCTCGCGCGCTCGCGTAACCGCGTCGGCCGCCGCCGGCCCGTCCACCATGAGGCTCGCGCTCGTTAGGACTCCCCGCCCGTGGGCCTCCACGATGCCGCGGTTGATCCCGAGGCTCGCGCCGAAGTCGTCGCCGTTGACGATCAAGCGCCTCATGACGCCAACCCAACCGCCGCCTCGGCCACCGTGCCGCCGGCGGCGGCTCGCGCGGCCGCGGCCCGGAAGTAGGAGGCCAGGTGCAATGGCGCGTCCGGCACGCCCTTGAACCCGGGGATGCT
>DATNOR010000131.1:0-19216 GCA_035601235.1 Gemmatimonadales bacterium | reverse complement strand
CTCGCGGCAACCCTCGCCGAGCTGCAGCGCACTACGGGATACCGCGGCCGCGTACGCCTCACCATGGCCCGGACCATCTCCAGTCCCGTCGCCCTCGGTCGCTCCGAGATCTGCGTGCCCGAGCTGGCGCTCTCGGAGCTCGGCGCCGAGCAGCAGCGCAGCATGCTGGCGCACGAGCTGGCGCATCTAGCGCGGCACGATTCGCTGTGGCTGGTGGGCGCGAGCCTGATCGAGCGGTTCTTCTTCTTCCAGCCCTTGAACCGGCTCGCGCGCCGCGAGCTCGAAACCACGGCTGAATACCTGAGCGACGAGTGGGCCATGCGAAAGACCGGATCGGCGGTTTCGCTGGCGAAGTGTCTGGCCACCGTGGCCGAATGGATTCAGGCGTCGCCGCTCGGCGTGCCCGTCGCGGGCCTGGCCGAGCGGCGGTCGCTCCTGGTCGCCCGCATTGCACGCCTGCTCGACGGGCGCCTGCCCCAGAGCCCCGCCTCGCGGCGTGGCTGGGCCGTGCTCGCCACGCTGGGCGTGGCCGCGACGGTCGCCGCCGCGCCACGGGTGTCCTCACCCCCTGTCCGCCTCTCCGTTCCGGCGAGAGGGGAGGAACGGCGACCTTCGTTCCCCCTCTCCCGAAGGGAGAGGGGGTCAGGGGGTGAGGACAGCACCGTCGTCAACGCCCTGATCGCGCGGCTCAAGGACGAGAACGCCGGCGTGCGCCGCGCCGCGGCGCACTCGCTCGGCCAGCTGGGTGATCTCCGTGCCGTGCCGCCCCTGATCGCCGTGCTCGCGGACTCGGACGGCGAAGTGCGCTCCGCGGCGGTGGACGCGCTGGCCGATCTCGAGGATCCGCGCGCCATCGGCCCGATCGCGGGGCTGCTCAAGGATCCCGTCACGGACGTCAAGCGCAACGCGCTCGGCGCGCTGTCGCACTGGGAGCAGGGGGTGCCGACGGCGCCGGTCGTGGCGCTGTTGGACGACGGCGATGCCGACGTCCGCCACCAGGCGGTCGATTTGCTCGAGCATCTCCACGCCCGCTCGGCAGGCAGTGCCATCGCCCGGCTGATTCACGACCCGTCGGCCGACGTGCGGAGCGCAGTGGTGCAGGCGCTGGGGAACCTGCGCGAACAGAGCGGCATCGCCGCCATCACCGAGGCGTTGGGCGACCCGAACGCCGACGTGCGCCAGGCGGCGCTCGGGGCGCTCAACGATCTGCGGGCGCCGATCGCCGAAGCGACGCTGCTCAACCTGATGAAGGATCAGAACGCCGACGTGCGCCAGCGGGCCGCCGAGCTCGCGGGCGAGCGCTCGGTGGTCGCCGCGATTCCGCAGCTACGCCGCTTGATCGACGATCCGCGCGGCGACGTGCGCGAGGCCGCGACGGAAGCGCTGGGCCACCTTGCCGACCCGGCGGCGCGGCAGGCGTTGCAGGCCGCGCTGCAGTCGCCCGATCCCAAAGTGCGGCGCGCCGCCGCCGAAGCGCTGGGGCAGAACCGATGAGCCGCGCCCTGCTCGTCGTGTTCCTCTCGTTGGCAGCCGCAGGCAGCGCCACCGCGGGCGGCCCCCGACGGGCCGGCGCCGATTCGGCGCGCGTCGCCGCCCTGCTCGCCGCGCTCGGTCGTACCGATCCGGTGATCTGCGACTTGATCGGCGACCAGCTGGGCAACTTCTGGATGGGCGGCAATGCCGGAGGTCTCGGCCGCTTCAGCGATGCCCCAGCCGGCCTCCAGGGCGCGAAGGACTCGCTCGCCGGCAGGATCACCGATCCCCGGGCGCTGCAGCTCCTGATCGCGACGCTCGGCAGCAACAACTCCTGCGTGCGGCGCGTCGCGGCGAAGCTGCTGGGCCGGAGCGCCGTGCCCGCGGACGTGCTGCGCGGGTTACTCGACAATCCGTCGCCCCTGATTCGCGAGAGCGCGGCCTACGCCGCGGGCGAGGGCGAGCGGCGTGAGCTCGTGGCGGCCCTCGCACGCCGCCTCGCGGATACGGCCGCGGGACCCACGGCCATGGCCGCGTGGGCGCTGGGCGAGATCCACGATCCCGCGGCGGCACAGGCATTACAGACGGCGCTGCACTCCGCGTCACCGCGCGTGCGGCTCGCGAGCGTGTGGGGGCTGGGTCAGTTCGAGGACGCGAGCTACGCGAAGGACGTGGTGCCGCTGTTGCGCGACGCCGATCCGGTGATGCGCGCGACCGCGGCGGAGGCGCTGGGACAGATGAAGAGCCCGCGTGTGGGCTCCGCGTTGGTCGGTGCGCTCACCGATCGCAACGACGCGGTGCGCCGGGCGGCAGTGAGCGCGCTCGCCGACCTGCACGAGCGGTCGGCCGTGGCGCCGCTCGAGGGGTTGCTCCTGAACGATGCCGACGCCGACGTGCGCCGGGCGTGTGCCCATGCGTTGGGCGACCTGAGCGAGGCGCGATCGCTCGATCCGCTGGCCAAGGCGCTGGGCGATCCCGACGTGGATGTGCAGCGCGCCGCCGCGGACGCGATCGGCGACCTGGACCACGTGACCAAGGCGCCGGCCGCCCTGGTGCGGGTGACGACGTCGCAGGACCTGGACCTGCGCCGCAGCGCCACCAAGGCGCTCGCCCACATCGGGGATCAAGCGACGGTGCAGGCGCTGGCGGACCGCGTGGGCGACGACGACAAAGAAGTCCGTCTCGCCGCCGTCGAAGGGTTGGGCGAAATGAAAGTCGCGGCCGCGATTCCCGGGCTCACGCGGGCGCTGAACGACCGCGACCCCGAGGTGAGACGGGCGGCGGCCGAGGCGTTGGGGAAGACGGATAACTGACCGCAGCGCTATCTTGGCCTCATGGGCGCTCCCATCGTCGTCGAGGCCTGCGTCGACTCCATCGAATCCGCCCTCGCCGCCGCGCGCGGCGGCGCGCACCGGATCGAGCTCTGCGCCAACCTCATCGAGGGCGGCACGACGCCCTCTGCGGGCACGCTCGCGGTCTGCCGGGCACGGCTCGACATCCCCATCTTCGTGCTCATTCGGCCGCGCGGTGGTGACTTCCTCTACTCTGCGGCCGAGCTCGCGGTGATGCTCGAAGACATCCGACGGGCCAAGCAGGCCGGCGCGCACGGCATCGTGACGGGGGCGCTCTCGGCCGACGGGGAGATCGACGTGGACCGGACGCGCGAGCTGATCGCCGCGGCCCGGCCGCTGCACGTGACGTTTCACCGTGCGTTCGACGTGTGCCGCGACGCGAGCCGGGCCCTCGAGATGCTCGTCGGGCTCGGCGTGGAGCGCGTGCTCACCTCGGGCCAGGCGGCCACCGCACCGGAGGGCGCGGAGACAATCGCCCGGTTCGTGCGCCAGGCGGCGGGCCGCATCGGCATTCTCCCCGGAGGCGGCGTGACAGCGGACAACGCCCCGGCCCTGGTGCGCGCGACGGGCGTGACCGAGGTGCATCTCACGGGGGCGGTGCCACACCAGAGCGCGATGACGTTTCGCGCACCGGCGGTCACGCTCGGCAACGCGGCACCGCGCAGCGAGTACGAATGGAGTGTGACGGACGCCGCGCAAATCCAGCGGGTGGTAAAAGGCCTGTGACGGGCGATCGACTAGGCGTGAGGTGCCTCGAGTAGCAGCCGGACCTGGGCGAGCAGCTCGCTCGCCGTCCACGGCTTCGTGACGAACGCGACGTGCGCATCCTGGCCGACCGTCTTGCGGAAGTTCGGGGCGGGAAAGCCGCTCATGAACAGCACCCGCACGCCGCGCGACTCGCCCCGGATCGCCTGAAACAGATCGAACCCGCTCAGCTTCGGCATCACCACGTCGGTGATCACGAGGTTCAGCGCGGCGCGGTGGGCGCGGTAGGCGTCGAGCCCGTTCTGGCCGTCCACGGCCGTGACCACCCGGTAGCCGACTTTCGACAAAAGCTGCTGTGCAGCCAAGCGCATCGTCTGATCGTCTTCCACCAGCAGGATCGTTTCGGTGCCGCCCGGCAGCGGTTCGTCGGCCTCGGCGGCCGCCTCCGGCACGCCCCGGGCGCGCACCGCGGGGAAGTACACCTTGGCCGTGGTGCCCTGACCCACCTCGCTGTAGAGGTGCAGGTAGCCGCGGTGCTGCTTCACGAGGCCGTACGCCATCGACATCCCGAGGCCGGTGCCGACCCCGACCGGCTTGGTCGTGAAGAAGGGCTCGAACACGCGCGCCAGGGTACGCGCATCCATCCCGACGCCGGTGTCGCTCAGCGCGACGCTCACGTAGGACCCGGGCTCCACCCACGCGTGCAGCGGGCGGTCGGCGGCGCCGAGGCGCGCGCGCCGGACCTCGACGTGCAGCGTGCCGCCCCGCGGCATGGCATCACGGGCGTTGGTGACGAGGTGCAGCAGGATTTGCTTCACGGCGGCGGGATCGGCTTCGATCACGCCGGCGTCTTCGTCCGCCTCGAACTGCACGTCGATGCCGGCCGGAAGGCCGCGGCGCGTGGCATCGAGGGCATCGCGTACGAACTCGGGGAGGACCAGCGGCTGGAGATCGAGCACGCGGTGACGGCTGAAGCCGAGCAGGCGCTGCGCCAGCTCGGCCCCGCGCTGGGCCGTCTCTTTCAGGGCGTCGAGGTCGCGGTTGGGCGGCCCCGATTGGGCGAGCGCCGCCGCGCGCGCCAGGATGGCCGTGAGCAGCTCGTTGAACTGCTGCGCGATGGCGCCCGTCAGCCGGCCGATCGTTTCCATCTTCTCGGCCTGCTTCAACGCCCGCTCGCGCGCGAGTTGCGCGGCCGCGTCTTCGGCTGTCATCGGCCCTTTTAATAGACCGGCGGGTCGACGGCGTCAAGCCGAGTATGCTAGTATCGGGGGTCCCGGTCCCCAAGGAACCCGATGGCTCCTCGTCCCTACATCCTGAACGAGCTGACCTGGAAGACCGTGCGCGACACGCGCTACGACGTCGCGGTGGTGCCGTGGGGCGCGACCGAAGCACACAACTTCCACCTGCCCTACTCGACCGACAACGTCGAAACCGAGCGGATTGCGGCCCTGGCGGCGGGACGCGCGTGGGAGCGGGGGGCGCGGGTCGTCGTGCTGCCGCTGGTGCCATTCGGCGTCAACACCGGCCAGATCGATATCCCGCTGTGCGTCAACCTGAACCCCAGCACGCAGGCCCTGGTGCTGCGCGACGTGGCGACGGCGCTGGCGAGTCAGGGCGTCCCCAAGCTCGTGATCCTGAACGGGCACGGTGGCAACGACTTCCGCCAGATGATCCGCGAGCTGCAGCCCGCCGTGTCGCTGTTCCTCTGCACCGTGAACTGGTACCAGGTCGTGGACGCGAAGGCGTTCTTCTCCGATCTGGGAGACCACGCGGGCGAGCTCGAGACGAGCGTGATGCTGCATGTGGCGCCGGAGCTGGTGCGGCCGTTGTCCGAGGCCGGACCGGGACGCGCGCGGCGGTTCAAGGTCGCCGGGCTGCGGGAAGGCTGGGCCTGGGCGCCCCGACAGTGGCGTCAGGTGACCGACGACACCGGCGTCGGCAACCCCGCGGCGGCCACGGCGGAAAAGGGACGGACGTACGTGGAGGCGGTGAGCGAGAAGATCGCGGGATTCCTGGTGGAGCTGGCGCGGGCGGACAGGGCGGACATGTACGAATGAGGATGCCGATGGATTTCGACCTGGACTTGGCGACGGAAGTGCTGCGCCGTTCCCCGGCCACGCTGCGGGCGCTGCTCGAGGGTCTCAGCGAACCCTGGATCCGAGGCAACGAGGGTCCCGAAACCTTCAGCCCGTTCGACGTGGTCGGACACCTCATCGACGGCGAGGAAACCGATTGGATCCCGCGAGCCCGCATCATCCTCGCCCGGGGACCCGATCCCCGGTTCGAGCCCTACGATCGCTTCCGTCACCGGGCGCGCAACGCGGGACGCTCGGCGGACTCACTGCTCGACGAGTTTGCCCGATTACGGACCGCGAACTTGCAGCAACTCGAGTCCTGGAACCTCACCGCGGCGGAGCTCGACCTCCCCGGTGAACACCCCAGTCTGGGGCGCGTGACGCTGCGTCAGCTGCTCGCGACCTGGGTCGTGCACGACCTCGGACATCTGGCTCAGGTGGCGCGGGTGATGGCGAAGCAATACGGGAACGAGGTCGGGCCGTGGGTGCCCTTCCTGCCGGTGCTCACCGACCATCCCGTGCCACGCTCGTAGGTGCACAGCGCCGCCCAACCACGAACTCGCCGAACCAGCGCCTCGCCTCGGCGTCCCCCGCCCACAGCGCCGGCCCGAGCGGCGAGCCGAGGAAGATCAGGTCCCCTCGTCCTACGCGGCGTTTGAGGGCCACCGGCAGGCCGTCCACCCGCGCGATGATCTCACCCTCCCCCTCGCTCTGGCGCCCCAGAGGCACCACCCGGCTGAAATCGCGGATCTTCGCGCTCGAGGGCCAGCGGTAATCGACATACGGTACGCCCCGCGCGCCCCGTCTGGACCACAACCGCACCGGCGCCTCGATGTGGACCCCCAGCCGGTCGCGCAGCACGGCGCGATGCGCGCGGAAATCCCGCGCCGTAGCGAAGCCCGCCCCCGACTCGAGCAGTACCGTCGCCCCCGTTCGCAGGCAGCTCATGATCGCCCCAACGGCCGGCGGCGGAATGTCCAATGCCGCCGGCACGATCAACAGCGTGCAGCGGGACGTCACTCCCGTCCCCAGACCGGCGAGCGCCGACTCGTATCCCGCAACCGACTCGCGCAGGCCACAGTGCTCCCCCAGGTCCAGGAGAACGCGCCGCGGACCCGCGTCGACCGGCCGCCGCAGATCGAGCGACAGCCCCGCGGTCAGTGAGCCGGCGACGCAGCCGACGAACCGCCTGCGGCTGATCGCCATCTCACAACCGCCCGGAGACCAGGCGGTCCATGGCCTGCGCGGTGTCGTAGAACTGCTGATCCGGCGCGTAGCGGTAGCGCGCCTCCATTTCCGCCACCAACCAGCCGTCGTAACCGACTTTGGTCAGCGCGGCGCGGATGGCGGGCCAGTTGTTGTCGCCCAGAAACAGATTGGTGTACACGCTCTGGTCGCCGCAGCGCCCGCGATGCTTCATGACGTCCTTCAGGTGAATGCGAGTGATGCGCGGCCCGTGGATCTCGATCCACTGTTCCGCGAACCCCGTGTCGTGGATGTTGCCGACGTCGAGATGGATACCCACCGCGGGACTCTTCACGTCGTTCAGGAATTGCCAGAACTCGCGCGGGCTGATGAGAAAGCGGTGCTCGGCGTTGCAGTTCTCGCAGCCGATCCGGACGCCGGCGCGCGCGGCTGTCTCGCCCAGCGACGCGAGGGCATCCACACAGCGCTGATACACCTCGTTGTAGGGGACTTCCTCGGTCACGAGGCCCGCGACCACGAGGATCGCGTCGCTGCCGAGCAGCACCGCCGTCTCGATTTGCCGCTCCACGATGCGCATCGCCCGAGCCCGGACCGTTGGGTCGCGCGCGGAGAGGGGCGAGGCCCAGTGCAAACCGGTGGACACGTTGGAGACGACGAGGCCGGCATCTTCGACTTTGTGCCGCAGCTCCCGCACCTGGGCATCCGCGGTGCTCAGCTGAAACCACGGCACGTCGCCCAGCCACAGCTCGATGCCGTCGAAGCCGGCCTGCTTGACGAGCCGCAGGCCTTTTTCGAATCCCCACTCCTTCGGAATCATGTTATCGCCGATGGCTTTCTTCATGGAGGCATGATACGGTCACTGCCCCCAGTTGTCGAACGGTCCCTGCATGTTCCCGATCGCGATCAACGAGCCCACGACCGCGCCGACGCCGACGAGACCGAGCACCAGTCCCGTGGTCCGGCCCCCACTGACGCGACGAGTGGCGATGCTCGTCACGTCGGCGAGCGCCATGGCCCGGTCGGCCTGCCGGGCGTCAGGCTCGCTCCGCCCCAGCAGGCTGTCGCCTCGCACTTCCGGTTGGTATAGCACCTCTTGTTGCTCGTCCGCATATTGCACCCGGACCACGCGTGGCTTCTCTCGGGCGATGACTTCCGCCGGCGACACCGTTTCCAGGCGCCAAGCGGTGCAACCACCGATTTGACCAGCCATCAGGATGACGGCGCAACACTGTTTCCAGCAGCGGGTGTGTGACATTGTGGCCCCTCCGGGCGCTCGGTTCACGACCCACACGTTGCTCCGGTGCGGTCAAGGACCGGTCAAGCCACGGTGACGGCCCACTTCGACGGGCGCCGGTTTCACAATCCCAACGGCGCCAATGGCCAACCCTTCTGGAGGGTGCCGCGGATGCTGTTCACGCCGCGGCGCCGCTGGCCGGCGACGGTGCCGGTCGAGCCGCGCCGGCCCCCGGCCGCCGGCCCGGACGACGTGGTCGTGACGTTCATCGGTCATGCCACGTTTCTCATCCGCGTCGGCACCACCAGCCTGCTGACCGATCCCGTGTACTCGGAGCGGGCGAGCCCTGTGCCGTTCGCAGGCCCCCGGCGGGTGCGGGCGCCGGGCGTGCGATTCGACGATCTACCCGCCATTTCCCTGGTGCTGCTGAGCCACAATCACTACGACCACTGTGATCTCCGGACCCTGCGGGCGCTCGAGCGGCGCTTTCAGCCGCGGCTCGTGACACCGCTCGGCAACGGCCGCCTGCTCCGATCGGCGGGCATCCACAACGTCGAGGAGCTGGACTGGTGGCAGCGTGCCAGCGCGGCGACGCTGCCGGTCACGCTGACGCCCGCCCAGCATTTCTCGGCGCGCGGCCCGTTCGACCGCAACCGCGCGTTGTGGGGTGGATTCCTGATCGAGGCCGGGGCGCGCCGCATCCTCTTCGCCGGCGATTCCGGGTACGGCCCCCATTTCCGGGAGATCGCCGCGCGGCTCTCCCCGATCGATCTGGCGCTCCTGCCGATCGGGGCCTACGAGCCGCGCTGGTTCATGCAAGATATCCACATGAATCCGGCTGAGGCGGTGCAGGCGCACCTCGATCTCGGCGCCCGCCGCAGCGTCGCGATGCACTTCGGCACGTTTCAGTTGACTCCTGAGGGAATCGACGAGCCGGTGCGCGAATTGGGGAAGGCGTTGCAGCAGCGCGCCGTGCCGGCCGGGGAGTTCCGGCCGGCGGAGGTCGGAGAGTCGCTGCGGCTTACCGGTTGATCCGAGTGTCGGGCGCCGCTCCTCGACGAGCCGGTCCGGGCTCGCTCAATACGCGATGTTCCCGGCCGCGGTGAACGCCCAGTGCCGGCCAATGAATCCCTTGCCGAAGCGATAGCCGAGCGCGAACTGCCCGACGTCGGTGATCGTCAACCGTGTGGGGCCGAGGCGCAGGGCGAGCCCCGCGTCCCCTCCGATCCGTGTCGGTTCGTCGGCGTACCAGGCGCCGCCGTAGTCCAGAAATGGTGCGAGCCCTACGCCAAAGAGCCCCCACACCTCGTCCTTCACAACCAGGCGGTCTTCGGCCGCGAGCCAGACCATGCGGGTGCCCGTGAAGGCATGGGCCCCGAACAGGCGCGGCCCCTTGCTGTCGCGCCACAGGTCGAACTCGTCGCCCTGCTTCGGCCCTCGCAACACGCCGCCCTCCACATGGAGGATGAGAGACTGGCGCGGCAGGTTCTGGCTCACCACCGTGGCGCTCGCGATCACGCGGCCCGAGTCGGCGCCCGCGCCGGTCAATACGCCGGCCGCCTGGCCGCGGAGCACGGCGAATCCGCCGCTCCAGATGGCACCGAGTTGTCCGCTCACCTCCGGCCCGACGCCCGCTCGGCCTGATTCGTATCCCCACGCCCGTGGCGCGGCCCAAACGCCGAGTCGCAGTTGCTGCGAAAGATCTATATCCTCCTTTCGCGCGAACGAGTTGAGATTCTCGAGCACCTGGAAGCGCACGCGCTTCAGCTCGATTCCGGTCCCTACGGTCGCGAACTGAGAGCGGGGGAAGGGCACCGTCGTTGCCAGCGCGAAATCCTCGCGACGCCACGCCGCGCCGAACCAGAGCCGGGCATAGCTCGAAGCAGTCGTCGCGAGCGCCACGCCGCCCGAGAGACCGACGCGCAGTTCTCGGTGCTGCAGACTGTCCGCGAGGACCCCATCCCGAAATCGCAGCACGCGCTCCCTCGCCGCCGCGCCGTCGGTGCTGAGCGAGCGCGGAGCCACCGTCTCGTAGAAGGGAACGCCGAGGGACCAGGTGCCGCTGCGTCCATCCGAAATGGCTTTGTATTGCGTCGACAACACGGTCCGGCGCCCGAACACGCCAGTGCTGCTGTAGCTCACGCTGATGCTGTGTCGATCCGGCGTCTTTTCGTAGCGCCCCGTCAGGGCCGTGCCGGTGCCGATGAGATTCGCCTCCGTGAAGGCCGCGGCCCATAGCACGTCGCCGGCGACGGACGCGTAATCGAAGTCGGGGATCGTGCTCCAGGCGTCGTCCGTCTCCACCCGGAGGGCCAGGCGCCCCTCCAGCCGAAGGGTGTCGATGCTCACCGCGCGAAAGATGCCCAGCGCTCGGAGCGCCCGCTCGCTCTCAGCCACCTTGGTGGAGTCGTATCGGTCACCGACCCTCACGAGGAGGGCGCGCCGGACTACCCACGCCTGCGTCCGGATATGCAGGGCATTCCCCACCGCGGCAACGGCCTTAGGGGCATTGCGCTTGCGATCGTACACGTTGTGTCGGACGACCACGATCGTGTCGATGGTCTGAGCGGCGAGGGGTACGGACGGAGAAAGGCCAAGAAGCCTCAGGGCCAGGCGAAGCGCCGGCCACGGGCCCGGGCAAACCCGTCGGTCTCCTGAGGTGCGCATGTCCAAGGTGCCTTACCGCTCGGCGACGTTAACGCTGATAACGACGTGCTCGCAACGCCGCGTTGCAACTTGGGATGCGAGAGGTAAGGTAAGATAAAGCGCGACCCCTCGCGCCATGCGCCGGGGATTTGTCCCGTGCCTGGGGGAAGGTCGCTGCGGCTTACCGGTTGATCCAGTACGACAGCTTTACGAGAAAGCTGTTGTCGGGCACCAGCGTGAACAGATCGGCGAGGTCGCCGCCCAGGCTGCGCGGGCCCGCGACGCCGGTGGACGCGTGACGCCCCTGACTCCATACAACGAACAGCGTCGAGCCGGGACGATACTCCCAGCGGAACACGACGTTGGACCGGAATTGCTTGTAGTTGAACCCGCCGGGGTTGTCGGCGGCGACCGGGTCCGTCTCGTAGCGACTCGCGAAGTCTCGAGCGCGCGGCGTGTGGGACAGCTGCTGCACGTTGCTGTACGTCCCCTTCGAGACGAACGGCTGGGCGTATACCTGCAGCGTCGCGCTGGCCGTGAACGGGTACGTGAAGCGCATGGTCACGCCGAGCTGCTTCTGCTCGAGGTGAGCGAACACGTAGGTCGTGTCCCTGACGGGCCCGAGCGGCTGCACCGCGTTGCTGGTGCGGGTGTAGTTGGGGGCGATTGACGCGGTGACGCGCGATGCGACCTTGAAGTCGAGCTCGGGACTCAGATTGAGACTCCGAGACCGCCCGCCGTCCCCGCGCCAATAATTGACCCAGAAGTAGGGCACGATCGCCTTGCGGTCGTCGCCGATCACGCCGGCCCAGGGCGCGAGATACGGATCCTGCCGCACGGCGGGACCGCCGCGCGCACACGAGTAGCAGTACGTCTCACCGAGTTGGCCCAGCGTGAAGCCGGTGTGGAACGACCACGTATTGTTGAACGTGGTATGCGTGTTCGTGTTGAACGCACGCTCCTCGGGCAGTCCCGCGGTGGTCCAGTACTGCCACCAGTTGAAGTTCCACTGGAAGCGCTGGGTCAAGGCGCGGCGCTTGCGGTCGAAGAAACCCACCCAGGTGCTCCAGGACTGCTGGTCGGCGCGCCGCAGGTAGCCCAGATCGTTGATCTCGAATCCGGGGGAGCGGCGCTGGTAACTGGTCTGGCCGATCACGTTGCCGCTGACCTTGCTGAACTGGAGCTCCTCGGCGTCGCCGGAGAGCGATGTGCGCGTGCCGTCGACTCCGAGTCCCGCGTCCGGACGCTGGTAGTAATGCACGGCGTCGCGCTGCGTGGAATCGATGGCCTGGGCACTGCCCGAGACGTGCGACAGGTCCAATGAGCCATTGATTTCCCATTTCCCGCCCGGGAAGCGATGCCGGAAGTCCGTGGCGCCGACGTAGGCGCTGCGGCGCAGAAAGGGGGACGTAAAGGCATCGTTGTCGCGGTTCACGGCGGTGACGATACCGCCGATGCTCGTCTCGCCGCCGCGCAGATCCTGGCGCAGCCGCACGACGCCGTGGTTGGTGGTCGGCTCGATCGTCTGGCCACCCACGCCCGTCACATGCTGCGTTACGGCGTCGAGCGCGCCGATGGTCAGTCCACCCGGCAGCCGTCCGGTGAGCTTCCCCGCGCCGAGGATGCGGGTAAAGGCGGCCGAGATGTTGTCGTTGTAGGTGCCCGCCAGCTCCGGCGCGCGCCCGATGCGCCGGGAGTAGACCAGCCCTTCGCCGTTGCAGTTCACGTCACTGCAATTGACGTCGAACTGGAACAGCCCGCGTCCCGCGACGAAGAAGGGCCGCTGCTCCCGGAAGAACGTCTCGAACGCGCTGAGGTTCAGGACGGCGGGATCGGCCTCCACCTGCCCGAAGTCGGGGTTGAGCGTCGCGTCGAGCGTCAAATTCGACGCGACCCGGTACTTCACGTCGCCGCCCAGCGCCAGGTCCTGGGTGCGGCCGAGGCCCGTGGGGGTGAACTCCGACACGTTCTTCGTCACCAAGTAGGGCGCGGCTTCGAGCCGCCGCGGCGCCTCGAGGTCGTCGAACCCGGGGACCTCGCCGAATTGCGACACGAACCCCGCCTTCGACTGGCGGAACAGCGGCCAGCTCACGCGCTGGGAGTAGCGATACAAATCGCGATCGATGGTGAGGCCGAAGGTGTGCTGCCGCTGGCGCCCGTAGCGCAGCTGCGACAGCGGGATGCGGAACTCGGCCGTCCAGCCGAGCGAATCGCGGCGCGTCGCCACGTCCCACACCGCGTCCCACGCGAAGTCTTCATTGCCGTCGTTGTAGATCTGCGCGTCGAGCTTCACCCCCGATGGATTGACGCCGAACTCGTAGCCGGTGCGACGATCGTGATACGAGTCGAGGAACAACCACACCATGTCGGAGGGTGTGAAGTAATCGCGCCGGGCCAGAACGGTGATGATGCTGTCGGGGTGCGGATCGAAGCAGCGGACGAGGACGTACAGGTTGCCCGCGTCGTACGCGATTTTCGCCTCGGTCGGGAGCTTGGGCGGGCCGCCCTCGGTGGGCCGCCACTCCTGAAATTCGGTAATCGCCGGCGCCTCGCGCCACACGGGGTCGTCGTCCCGCCCGTCGATGACCGGTGCCCGGGCGGCCCGAGTCGCGGCTACGGTCCTGACGGGGGGCGGCGGGGCGGCGGACTGGACGAGCCGGGTATGGGCGACCTGACGGGCCAGCGTGACGGCGGCGAGGAGCGGCAACCCGATGAGCATGAAAGCCTGGTCGGAGGTTTGTCCCTTAGATAACGGGAGTCGGGAAAGGGTTGTGTCAGACGTACCCGGGCTGATAGCCCGGGCTCGGCGCGAAGGGTGCGCCCTGTAGAGGGCGCACACCAGGCCGAGCGCGCTCTCTCCGAGCGCGGATCTCCAATCCCCGGACTTGAACGGCGGGCTTGTGCCCGGGGTCAAGGCCGGCCTGCGACTGTGATGGTCTTCTCCAGGCGGATATCCGCGGACGAGGCACCGACTTCCACCACGACCGGGCCGTTTTCCACTACCCAGTGGTCGGCGTCGGGGTCCCAGTACGCGAGGGCCTGCCCGGCGAGAGGGAACGTCACGGTGCGGGTCTCGCCGGGCTGGAGCGTCACCCGGCGAAAGCCCCGCAGGTCGCGCTGGGGGCGCGCCACCCGTGACTGCGGGTACCGCGCGTAGAGCTGCACTACCTCGTCCCCCACCCGCTTGCCCGTGTTGGTCACCGCCACCGACACGCTGAGCGTATCACCGCCCCGCAGGGTGTCGGCGCCGGTGCGCAGCCGGTCGTAGCCGAACGAGCTGTAGCTCAGTCCATAGCCGAACGGATAGAGCGGCTTTCCCTGGAAGAACCGGTAGGTGCGGCCGGCCATGGCGTAGTTCTCGAACGCCGGGAGGTCGGACACGCTCCGATAAAAGGTGACCGGGAGGCGGCCGCCTGGATTGTACGCGCCGAACAGCACGTCGGCGATCGCGCTCCCGCCCGCCTGGCCGGGATACCACGCCTCGAGGATGGCGGGAACGTGCTCCTGGGCCCAGTTCACGGCGACGGCGCTCCCGCTCATCAGGACGAGCACCGTGGGCTTGCCGAGGCCCGCGATGCGCTCGAGCAGCCGCTCCTGCGGCGCCGGGAGATCGAGCGAAGTCCGATCGCCGCCCGAGAAGCCCGGGACTTGGACGCGCATCTCCTCACCTTCCAGGCGAGCGGTGAGGCCGAGGCACAGCACCACCGCGTCGGCGCGCTGCGCCACCTGCACGGCCTCGGCCTCGAGCGCTTCGGTGGGAGTGGCCCACAGCAGCTGCAGCTCGGCCTCGCCATAGGACTCTTCTCCGTCCACGCGGAGGCGGTAGCGCCGGCCTCCCTGCAGCAGGAGGGGCTCGGTCTGGGCGAAGCGGGGGTCGGGGAATTCCCCGTTGTGCGTCGGATACACCGACTGCACCACGAGGCTGTCATCCAGGTAGAGCTGGAACTTGACGGTGCCGACCAGCGCCAAGCGGTACGTCCCCGTATGGGGCGGCCGCAGCGTACCCGTCCAGCGCACGCCGAAGTCATCGACGTTCATGTCGGCGCGCGGCGCTCCCGCGCCCCAGTGCGCGTCGAGCGTCGAGTCCACCCGCACGAACAGCGGCGCACCCGACATCGTCCGGCTCGCGTAGAAAGCGGCGTCCAGCCCGCGCTGCCCGCGCGCCGTCGACAGCACCGACGCCGGGACCGGGGCAAGCACGGGGAACCCGTCCGCCAGGTCCGAGCCGAGGGCGTACAGGACGCCCGTGCGCGGCGACACCGCCTCGCGGATGCCGCGCAGCGGCGTGACCGGATCGGCTGGAATGCCGTTGTAGTTGCCGAGCAGCATACGCCATTGGTCGGCGTTGGGCCCGATGACCGCGATCGTGCCGAGGTCGCGGCGCAGCGGCAGCAGATGGCCGGCGTTCTTGAGCAACACTATCGACTCCCGCGCGACCTGGCGCGCCAGCACGCGATGGGACGAGTCGTCCAGCACGGTGATCGGGATCCGCGCCCACTTCACCTGCTCGGGCGGGTCGAACATCCCCAGGCGAAACCGCGCGACGAACAGGCGGATGAGCGACGTGTCGATCTGCTGCTCAGTGATGAGGCCCTGGTGCACGGCGTCGATCAGGCTCGCGTACTCATTGCCGCAATCCAGGTCGGTGCCCGTGTGCACGCCCAGCGCGGCCGCGGCGGCGGCGGTCGGGACCACCTTGTGCCGCAGGTACATGTCGCCGATCGCGCCGCAGTCGGAGACCACGTATCCGGGGAAGCGCCACTCGCCCCGCAGGATCCGCTGCAGCAGGAGATCGTTGCCGCAGGCGGGCTTGCCGTACACACGGTTGTACGCGCACATGAGCGAGTAGGCGCCGCCTTCCCGGATCGCCATCTCGAAGTGCGGCAGGTAGCTCTCCCGCAAGTCCCGCTCGCTCACTTGGGCGTCGAACTCGTGCCGCTCGGGCTCGGGACCCGAGTGCACCGCGAAATGCTTGACCGTGGCGACGGCCTTCAGGTAGCGGGGATCGTCGCCCTGGAGTCCGCGGATGAACTGCACCGCCAGCCGGCCCGTCAGGTACGGATCCTCGCCGTACGTCTCTTGCCCACGGCCCCAGCGCGGGTCGCGAAACAGATTGATGTTGGGCGACCAGACGGTCAGGCCCTGATAGCGCTGGTGCTCGCCCTGCCGGACGTACTCGTGATGCTTGGCGCGGAATTCGTCGGAGATCACACTCGCCATGCGGAGCACGAGGCTGTCGTTCCACGTGGCGGCGAAGCCGATGGCCTGAGGGAACACGGTCGCGAGGCCCGAGCGCGCGACCCCGTGTAGCCCCTCGTTCCACCAGTTGTACTCTGGAATTCCGAGGCGCTCGATGGCGGGCGCCCGATCCATCATCTGCGACACCTTCTCCTCGAGCGTCATGCGGCCGACGAGATCCGCCGCGCGCCGCTCGAATGTCTGAGCCGCGGCGCTCGTGGTGACTGTGGCTGCGAACAGGACGGCGAGGCGGCACGAACAGCTCGACATCGTTTCCTCCGGGGCGGGATTGCGCTCGCTGCGAACGAGAGACAAAATGATCTTATGACTCTCCTTTGGCGACCCCTGGTGCTCGTCCTATCAGCGTCCGGTCTGATTCCCCGAGCCACCCTCGCGCAGTCCGATCATTCCGACCCCTGGGCCGCGCCGGAGCGCGGCTCCTGGGTTCGCGCGGGCCCCGCGGCCGCGGGCGACGTCGTGCTCGCCTCCGGCTCGAGCGGCGCCGAGATCGTGGTCGGTGCCGCCGAGAACCTCAACGTGCGCCAGGCCGCGACGTTCCTGGCGGGCGACATCGAGGCCCTCAGCGGCTACCGCCCGCCGATCGTGCCGGCGCCCACCGCCGGCAAGACGAGCATCCGGCTGGTCACCGTCGGGAACGGTCCGCTCCCGAGCGCGATCGAGGTGGCCACGCTGCACGGCCAGTGGGAGGCCTACCGGGTGATCACCGCACCTGCCACGGTCTGGCTGGTCGGGTCCAACCCGCGCGGCACCGCGTTCGCCGCCTATACCCTCTCTGAGCGCCTCGGCGTCGATCCCCTGTATCTCTGGACCGGCTACGTCCCGGAGCACCACGATCCGCTGGTGCTCAAGGCCACGCGCTTCGCCCAGGGACCGCCCACCTTCCGATATCGCGGGTTCTTCCACGACGACGAAGACATCCTGCCCCGCCCGTTCGACGCCCGCGGGTACCCGCTCCAGACCGGCGACGTGCCGCTCGCCTGGTATCGGCGCTACTTCGAAACCGCGCTGCGGCTGCGGATGAACATGGTCGCGCCGTACGTGCGGGTGCATCGCCGCTTCGAGGTGCAGCAGCTCGCGAGCGACTGGGGCCTCTACTACACGTCGCACCATTACGACATCCTCGTGTCCAACCCGTTCGGCCTGATCACGTTCAACCTCGCCGCGGAGCGCGGCGTGCGACCCGACTACGACTGGTTCACGAACCGCGACGGCTTGCTGACCTTCTGGCGCGGCGGCGTCGCGGAGAACCATGACTTGGACGTGATCTGGCCGGTGGGCCTGCGGAACACGTCGGATCGCGCCTACACCTGGCCCGACGGGACCACAGACGACGACAAGGCGCGCGTGTTCCGCGAGGTGATCGGCCTCCAGACCGGCATGGTGCGCGACGCCTTGCCGCCGGGGCGCACGCCGATCTTTCACTTCACCATGTACTCGGAGATGCTCGACCTGTACCGCCGCGACCCGAAGGCGTTCGGGCTGCCGGACGACGTGATCATCGTCTGGCCGGACGACAACGACGGCCACATGCGAGGGCTCCCGGACGACCTCGGCCGCTGGAAGCACGGCGTGTACTACCACCTGGCGTACCTCGGCGGCAACCTCAGCAAGCAAACCGCCCACACCGTGGCGCCCGCGACGATCGCGGGCGAATTCCAACGCATCGCCAAGGCCGGCGCGACCGAATACATGCTCGTCAACGTGTCGGAGCTGCGGGACTACATCATGGGCGCGCGCATGATCGCCGACATGACCTGGAACGCGCCGGCGGTGTACGCCTCGCCCGATCCCGCGGGCCGCTACCTCTCCTGGTGGACGCGCGAATACTTCGCCCCCGCCGCCGCGCAGGCCCGGGCGGCTTACGACGCCTACCATGCGCTGCTCGACACGCCCGACAAGCTGTGGTACGCGTCGGAGGCAGTGCAAAACCTGATCGAGCGCTTGTGGCATCGCGCGAACGGTACGCCCTTCACACCCTTCAACGCCGATACCCAGGCGGTGCTCCGGTCACGCATCGCCCGCCTCGATTCGGCGCTCGCGCGGGAAGCCGAGGCCGGGTCGGCCTTGAACCGGACCGAGCGGCGCTTCTTGTCCGTCGAAGTCGGCCTTGGTCTGCGCATGGACGAGCGGCAGTCGCGGGCCGCGCTGACGCTGGCCGATGCGCTCCAGGCACCGGACTCGAGCACGATGTGGCGACTGGTGCGCGAGGCGCTCACACCGCTCGAGCAGCTCGAGACCGACTTCGCCCGCCTCGAGTACCCGCCGTTCGAGCGCTGGTACGGCGAGACGTGGATCCGGGCCGGGCTGCAGCGCAACAACCCGCACCGGGCGTACGTCGAGCTGCGGGCGTTCATCGGCAGCGATGGCCGCTCCCGGCTCGAGCCGCTGCCGGCGTTCGGCCAGCCGCCGGTGGCGGCGGGATCGCGGCCGCGCGCGCCCTGACGCTCACGCTCGCTCTCGCGGCGGCCGTCGCCTGCGCGCCGGCGTCAGCCACGCCCCGCCAGCACTGGGTGGGGACGTGGACGGCGGCGCAGCAGCTCGTCGAGCCGAGCAACATGCCTCCCGCGCCCGGCTTATCCGGCAGCACGCTGCGCCAGGTGATCCACACGTCGGTCGGCGGATCGACGCTGCGTGTGCGGCTCGCGAATACGTTCGGTGACGGACCGCTCGCCGTCACCGCGGCTCACGTCGCCCGGTCGCTCGGCGGGAGCGCCATCGAGGTGGCGAGCGACCGCGCGCTGACGTTCGCCGGAGCGGACTCGGTGCGCATCGCTCCGGGCGCCGTCGCCACCTCCGATCCCCTGGACTACGCCGTCCCCCCGCTCGGCGACCTCGCCGTCACCATCCAGATCGGCGCGGCGCCCGCGGCGGTGACGGGCCATCCCGGCTCGCGCACCACGTCGTATCTTCGGGCCGGCCGCTGGGCCGACGCGCCCGAGCTGGCGGAGGCCGCGACGACCGATCACTGGTACGCGCTCGCGGGGCTCGATGTGGTGGGGAACGACCTCGCCGTCGTCGCGCTGGGCAACTCGATCACCGACGGCCGGGGCTCGGGCACCAACCGGAACGACCGCTGGCCAGACAACCTGGCGCGTCGCCTGCAAGCGGACGCGCGCACCCGGCATGTTGCCGTGCTCAACGCCGGCATCGGCGGCAACACGGTGCTCGCGGGCGGCCTCGGCCCCACGGCGCTGGCGCGGCTCGATCGCGACGTCCTGGCACAGCAGGGAGTACGCTGGGTGATCCTGCTCGAGGGCGTGAACGAC
>DATNOR010000130.1:0-5434 GCA_035601235.1 Gemmatimonadales bacterium | reverse complement strand
CTTGCCGTCGCTCGCGAGCAGCACGCGGTCGAACGTCACCTTGGTCCCGGGCTCGGCGGCGAGCAGGGGCACTTTGATCGTGACACCTTCTTCAGCGCGGAACTGCTGCCCGCCGGTGGTGAAAATGGCGTAGGTCATGGGCGGGGGACTCTAATTGGGATAGGGACTTCGGTCAAGTGGTACGTGGTGCGTGGTTTGAGCCGGTGCCGACCACGCACCCCGCACCACGCACCGCCTTTCACGCCACCGCATACAACTCCGTCACGTCCCGCCCGGCGGGCTTGGCCATCATGCGGAACTCGTCCAGGCGCATCATCGGGTCGTCGCGCACCTCGAGCTCGAGGCCGGTTTGCTTTTCGAGCTGGCGCAGGAAGTTGGGCTCCTGCTCGACCAGGTACAGCGCCACATCGGGATGCAGCCGCACCGCGAGCTGGCGCTCCTTGTGCTCCGCCCCGGCGCGCTTGAGCGAGCGCTCCATGCGGCGCACCACGACTTCGGGCCGGAACACGCGTCCGGTGCCGTTACAGGTCGGGCACTCCGCCGTCATGGAGTGCCAAAGCGAGGGCCGAACGCGCTGGCGGGTCATCTCGATCAGCCCCAGCTCCGAGACGGCGAACGCCTTGGTGCGCGCCCGGTCGCGACTCAGGTGGGTGCGCAGCTCCTGGAGCACCTTGTCGCGATTGCCGCGCGATTCCATGTCGATGAAGTCGACGACGATGATGCCGCCGATGTCGCGCAGCCGCAGCTGGCGCGCCACCTCGCGGGCGGCCTCGAGGTTGGTCTTCACGATCGTGCTCTCGGGGTCCTTCTTGCCCGTGTAGCGGCCGGTGTTCACGTCGATCGAGATGAGCGCCTCGGTCGGCTGGATGATCAGGTAGCCGCCGGTGGGGAGCTCGACGCGCGCCTTGAAGAGCGCCCGAATCTCCGCCTCGACGTCGTACTCGTCGAACAGCGCCGTTTCGGCCTCGTACAGCTTCACCCGCGCGATCAGGTCGGGATCGATCTGCTTCAGGTACTGGACGATTTCGTTGTGCAGCATCTTGGAGTCGACGAGCAGCGAGTCGACCTTGTCGGAAAACAGATCGCGGATGATGCCCCGGGTGAGCGATGTCTCGCGCTGCAGCAGCGCCGGGGCCCGCACCGACCCCGACTTGCGCTTGATCTTCTTCCACAGCCCGTACAGGTGATCGATCTCGCGCTTGCAGCTCTGCTCGGTCAGGTCCTCGGCGACGGTCCGGATGATCCAACCGCCTGAGTCCTTCGGGACGAGCTTCGAGACCAGCTCGCGCAGCTTGGCGCGCTGATCCCGATTCTCGATCTTGCGCGAGACGCCGACCTTGGACGCGAACGGCATGTAGACCAGGAAGCGGCCGGCGAGCGAAACCTGCGCGGTGACGCGCGGTCCCTTGGTCCCGATCGGCTCTTTGATGACCTGAACGAGCTTCGCTTCGCCGCGCTTCAGCTCGTCGCTGACGTTGGGCAGGCGGCGTCGGGAGGAGCGCCCCCCCCCACCCCCACCCCCACCCCCGTTCCCGGCCCCGTTGCCGTCGTCTTCGTCGTCGTGATCGGAGGGCTCGTCGTCCTCCTCCGCCTCGATCAGGTCGGAGGCGTGGAGAAAGGCGCTCTTTTCGGCCCCGATGTTGACGAACGCGGCTTGGATTCCCGGAAGCACGGCCTCGACCGTGCCCAGGTAGATATCGCCCACCATGCGGCGGGCGTCCGGACGATCCACCAGGAGCTCAACAAGGCGGTCGTCCTCCAGGATCGCCACGCGAGTCTCGCGCGCGGTCCCGCTGATGAGTATTTCTCGTTTCAAAGCAAGTGCCCTCGACCCCGGTTGGCCAACAGCCGGTCGGGATCCTGCGATTGGTCCAGCAGAAACTCATGCCGCTGAGATCAGTCTCGGATGAGTCGAACCGATTGGACGAGCGTCGCTCCGGCGACGTTGGGACGGCGCCCGGGAGCGACCGCAACGCACGAGTCCAATGCATAGTCTAAATATAAGCGGCCTTGCAACTTACGTCAACCGGGGAGAGATTATCGATATGAGGCCACAGTCCGCTTCTTTCCTCAGGGGGGTGCTCCTGACCGTCCTCGCCAACGGTGCCGCGCTCACGCCCGCTGCCGCCCAATCCATCCAATATCCGCCCGCACCCAAGGGTGACGTGGTGGACGACTATCACGGCACCAAGGTCCCCGATCCGTATCGCGGGCTCGAGGATCCCGACGCGCCGGCGACGCGCGCCTGGATCGAGGCGGAGAACCGCCTGACGGAGGCGTACCTGGCGGGAATCCCCGCGCGCGAGCGCATCCGCGAGCGGTTGCGCCGGCTGTGGGACTATCCCAAGTACGGCGCGCCGTTCCACAAGGCCGGCCGCTACTTCTATTTCAAGAACGACGGCTTGCAGAACCAGTCCGTGCTTTACACCCAGGCGGCGCTGACGGGCGATCCGGCGGTGTTGCTGGACCCGAATCTCCTGGCAGCGGATGGGACGGTCGCGCTCTCGACGCTGGCGGTGTCCGAAGACGGCCGGCTGGTCGCGTACGGGACCTCGGCGAGCGGCTCCGACTGGGAGGAGTTCCGAGTGCGCGATGTGGCCACCGGGCGCGACCTGCCGGATCACCTACGCTGGATCAAGTTTTCCGGGGCGTCCTGGACCAAGGACGGCGCCGGCTTTTTCTACAGCCGCTACCCCGAGCCGGGAGACAAGGCGCTCAGCGACGTCAACCGGTTCCAGAAGGTCTACTACCACCGGCTCGGCGCGGATCAGACGCAGGACGTGCTCGTCTACGAGCGACCCGACCAGCCTGACTGGGGCATGAACGCGGAAGTCACCGACGATGGTCGCTACGCGGTGTTGCACGTGTGGCTGGGCACCGACCGGCGCAACCGGGTCTACTATTTCGATCTCAAGGATCCGAAGCACCCGCGGGTCACGGGCGAGGTGATACGGCTGCTCGACGCCTTCGACGCGAGCTATTCCTTCGTGGGCAACGACGGGCCGGTGTTCTACTTCCTCACCGATCTGAGCGCGCCCCGCAAGCGGGTCATCGCGGTCGACACGCGCCATCCCGAGCGTGCCCGCTGGCGCGAGGTCATTCCTCAGGGTCCGGACGTGCTGGAAGAGGTGCATATCATCCACGACGTGTTCGTGACGAGCGCCATGCACGACGCGGCGTCCCGGCTCCGGCTGTACGGCCTCGATGGCCGGCCCATCTCGGAGCTCGCGCTGCCCGCGCTGGGCACCGTGGGCTCGATCACGGGCGAGCGGCGCGACGCCGAGATGTTCTACGCCTTCACGTCGTTTCTGTATCCCACCACCATCTTCCGCTACGATTTCAAGAGCGGGGCGACGAGCGTCTTCAAGGCGCCGCAGATCGACTTCGATCCGTCGGGCTACGAAACGCAGCAGGTGTTCTACACGAGCAAGGACGGCACCCGCGTGCCGATGTTCATCACTCATCGGAAGGGACTGGCGCTCGACGGGTCGAACCCGACGTACCTGTACGGCTACGGCGGGTTCAACATCAGCCTCACGCCGAGCTTCTCGGTGGCCACGCTCGTGTGGCTCGAGATGGGCGGTGTCTACGCTGTGCCGAACCTGCGGGGCGGCGGCGAGTACGGCGAGGAGTGGCATCAGGCGGGGATGCTCGACAAGAAGCAGAACGTGTTCGACGACTTTATCGCGGCGGCCGAGTACCTGATCGCGCAGCGGTACACGTCCACGCCCAAGCTGGCCATCGCGGGCGGGTCGAACGGCGGGCTGCTGGTGGGGGCGGTGATCACGCAGCGGCCCGAGCTGTTTGGCGCGGCGCTGCCCGCGGTGGGCGTGATGGATATGCTCCGCTTCCACAAGTTCACGATCGGCTGGGCCTGGGTGACCGACTACGGCTCCGCCGACAGCGCGGCCCAGTTCCCCTATCTCTACAAGTATTCGCCGCTCCACAACATTCGGGCGGGGACGCGCTATCCGGCGACGCTCGTCACCACCGCGGACCACGACGACCGCGTCGTGCCGGGTCACTCGTTCAAGTTCACGGCGACGCTCCAGGCCGCGCAGGCGGGCTCGCAGCCGGTGCTGATCGAGATCGAGACGAAGGCGGGACACGGGGCCGGCAAGCCGACGAGCAAGGTGATCGAGGAGCAGGCGGACAGGTTCGCGTTCTTAGTCAAGAACCTCGGGATGGAAGGCGGTGGAGGGCAGTGAAGGTTAGTCGACTAGGTCGCCGAGCAGCTGGCGAGCGATAACGATTCTCTGTATCTCGCTCGTGCCCTCCCCGATCTCGCAGATCTTCGCGTCCCGCATCATGCGCTCCACCGGATAGTCCGTGGTGTACCCGTAACCGCCGTGCAGCTGGACGGCCTTGGTCGTGGCACGCATCGCCAGCTCAGACGCGTACAGCTTCGCCATCGCCGCCTCGCGCTTGAACGGCTGGCCGTGCTGCTTGAGCCAGGCGGCGTGGTACACCAGGTGTTTCGCGGCCTCGATCTCCGTGGCCATGTCCGCCAGCGCGAAATGCACCCCCTGGAAGCTCGCGATTGGCCGGCCGAATTGCTTGCGGGTTCCGGTGTAGCGCAGGCTCTCCTCGAGCGCTCCCTCGGCGATCCCGAGCGACAGCGCACCCAGGCCGACGCGCCCCCCATCCAGCGTGTGCAGGAACTGGCGGAAGCCGTTGTGCAGCACGCCGAGCACGTTTTCCTTGGGGACGAGGGCGTCCTGGAACACGAGCTCGCGCGTATCGGAAGCGCGCCAGCCGAGCTTGTCCTCCTTCTTCGCCGCCAGGACCCCCGGGCACTTGGGGAGCGACGCGTCGTGGCCCACGCCGACCCGTTTCGCCTGCTCCAGGTCGGTCGTGTCCTTGGTCACGATGAAGGCCGTGATGCCGTGGGTCCTCTTGGCGGCGGGGTCGGTGCGCGCCGCGACGACGAAAATCTCGCCCACGCCGGCATGCGTGATGAAGATCTTGGAGCCGTTCAACACGAAGTGATCGCCCTTGTCCACCGCAAACGTCTGGGTGCCGCCGGCGTCCGACCCGGCGCCGGGCTCGGTGAGGCCGAATCCGCCCAGCACCTTCCCCGCCGCGAGCAGGGGCACGAACCGCTTTTTCTGCTCGTCCGTGCCGAAATCGACGATCGGCGACGTGCCGAGTGTCGTATGGGCGCTGACCGTGATGGCGTGACTGGCGTCGACTTTGGCGAGCTCGTGGATGACGAGAATGTAGGAGAGATAGTCCATGCCGGAGCCGCCCAGCTCCTCCGGCCAGGGAATGCCGAACAATCCCAGGTCGGCCATGCGACGGACGTTGTCCCACGGAAACGCGCTGTCGTGGTCGTACCGGGGCGCGCTCGGCTTCACGACCTGCTGCGCGAAGTCGCGCACCATGTCGCGGACCTGGAGATGGTGATCGGTGAAGTACAGGGAGTCGTGCATAC
>DATNOR010000129.1:0-3027 GCA_035601235.1 Gemmatimonadales bacterium | reverse complement strand
ATGGAAAACGTCGTGCTGCTCCCGCACCTGGGCAGCGCCACACAGGAGACCCGCGTCGCGATGGGCCTGCGCGCGCTCGAGAACCTCAAGGCGTTCTTCTCCGGCGCCGCCCCGCGCGACCGGGTGGTGTGAGCGCGGAGCTGCTGTACGACTGCCTGCGCGACGTGATCCGCACGCACGCGCCCGGCATCGACGGCGTGCTCCGGGGTGAGCGGCTCCCGGCGGGTGCGCCACCGGACCTGGTGGGTCGTGCCATCCAGGCGCAGGGCACCTGGTTCCAGCTCCTCTCGATCGCCGAACAGAACGCCGCGATGCGCCGACGGCGCGAGCGCGAGGTGGAGCGCGGCCCGGACCAGGTGCGCGGCACCTTCGCCCAGGTGATCGCGGCGGCCGCCGCGGCCGGCGTGCCGGCGGAGCAGGTCCGCGCCCTGGTGTGCGCCCTGCGCGTGCAACCCGTGATCACGGCACACCCCACCGAAGCCAAACGCGTCACCGTGCTGGAAAAGCACCGCCGCATCTACCGGCGGCTGGTGGATCTGGAAGCGCCACGCTGGACGCCCCGGGAGCGCACCGCGCTCATCGACGACGTCCGGGCCGAGATCGAGCTGCTGTGGTTGAGCGGCGAGCTGCGCCTCGAGAAGCCGACGATCCAGCAGGAGCTCGCATGGGGCCTCTACTTCGTCAATGAGAACCTCTTCGGTATCGTGCCCGAGCTGGCCGACAGGCTGGAGCAGGCGCTCGCTCGCGCCTACCCCGACGCGACATTCGACGTGCCGCCCTTTTTCCAGTTCGGCTGCTGGATCGGCGGGGACCGGGATGGCAATCCGTTCGTCACCAACGACGCGACCCGCCGCACGCTGTGCGAAACCCGAGTCACCAGCCTGCGGCGCTACCGCGCCCGGATCGCCGAGCTGCTGCGCGCGCTGAGCATCACCGAGCGGGCGGCCGTGATCTCCCCGGCGTTCCGGGCGGCGCTCGCGCGCCAGCTCGAGCGATCCGGGCAGGGCGACGCGATCGAGCGCCGCAATCCGGGCGAGGTGTTCCGGCAGTTCCTCAGCTGCGTGCTGCGCCGCGTCGACGCCACGCTCGTCGCCGCCGAGCAGGGACAGACGGCGCCCGAGGACGCGGGCTACCGGGCGGCGGACGACCTCATCGCTGACCTGCGCACCCTGGAAACGGGTCTCACCGAGGCGCAATGCGCGACAGCCGTCGAACGGTTCGTCCGACCGGTGCGCCGCGAGGTGGAAGCGTTCCGGTTCAGCACGTTCCGACTGGACATCCGCGAGAACTCCCTGCGCCTGAACGAGGCGTTGCGCGCGGTGTGGCACGCCCGCTATCCGGCCGAGCCGCCCGCGGCCGAGTCGCCGGAATGGCGCGCCTGGCTGCAGGCGGAGCTGGCGCGACCACTCGGCGCCGGTGCGCCGCTCGATCTGCCGGCGGAGGGAGGAGCGGTCGAAACGGCGGGCATGTTCCGCTTGATCCGCGAGGCGCGCGAGCGGCTCGATCGCGAGGCCATCGGCAGCTTCGTGCTGAGTATGACGCACAGCGTCTCCGACGTGCTGGGCGCCTACGTGTTCGCCAAACAGGCCGGGCTCTTCGCCGACGCCGCCGGCACCGAGAGCTGCACGCTCCCCATCGTGCCGCTGTTCGAGTCCATCGACGACCTGCGGCGCGCGCCCGACATGGTGCGGGAGCTGCTCCAGATTCCCCTGGTGCGGCGCAGCGTGCGGGAACAGGGAGGGGTGTTCGAGGTGATGATCGGGTACTCCGACTCGAACAAGGACGGGGGCTTTCTGTCGTCCAACTGGGAGCTCGCCAAGGCGCAGCTCAAGCTCACCCGGCTGGGCCGCGAGTGCGGCGTTCCCGTCGCCTTCTTCCACGGCCGCGGCGGCTCGGTGAGCCGGGGCGGCGCCCCGACCGGCCGGGCGATCGCGGCGCAGCCGGCGGGTTCAATACGGGGCCGCCTGCGGATCACCGAGCAGGGTGAGGTGGTGTCCTTCAAGTACGCGAACCGCGGCACGGCGGCGTATCAGGCCGAGCTGCTCGCGGCGAGCGTGCTCGAGCACTCCCTCAAGTCGGAGCGCGAGCAGGCCCTCGTGCCCACGACGGAGTTCGACGAGGCGCTGGAGGCGCTGTCGGGTGCCGCGCACGCTGCCTACCGTCGCTTCGTGGACCACCCGGGCCTCGTGGCCTACTTCCAGGCAGCCAGTCCGCTCGAGGAGATCGCGCTGTTGAACATCGGGTCGCGGCCGGCCCGGCGCTTCGGCGCCCGCACGCTTGCCGATCTCCGCGCCATTCCCTGGGTGTTCGCGTGGACCCAGAACCGCCACTTCATCCCCGGCTGGTACGGCGTGGGCACGGGGCTCGCGACGTTTCTCGAGGTGCGGGGCAGCCGGGGCGCGGCGCTGCTCGAACGGATGTTCAACGACTGCCGTCTGTTCCGGCTGATCGTGGACGAAGTGGAGAAGACTCTGGCGTATGTCGACCTCGACATCGCGCGCGAGTACGCCGCCCTGGTGGCCGACGACTGGTTGCGCGCCGAGCTGTTCTCGCTCGTGGCGGACGAGTATCACCGCACCAGCGACGTGATCGGGCGGCTCGTCGGATCCGGCGACCTCGCGGGACGCTTCCCCCAGTTCCGGCGGCGGCTCGAGAGCCGCCTACCGGTGCTCAATCAGGTGAGCCGGCAGCAGGTCGAGCTGCTGTGGAGCTATCGCGCCGGGCAGGAGGACGCGCGGCCCGCGCTGCTGCTGTCGATCAACTGCATCGCGGCGGGGTTTGGGACGACGGGATAAGGGCGGCAAGGGCGGCACAAGGCGGCAAAGGGCGGCACGGGACGTCACAACATTGCCGCCCTCTGCCGCCCGTTGCCGCCTATATTTGCCGGTATGCACGACTCCCTGTACTTCACCGATCACCATCTCCAGGTCCGCGACATGGTGCGCGACTTCGCGCAGCAGGTCGTGAAGCCGAGCGCGCCCCGGTACGACCACGACAGCGCGTTTCCGTGGGACAACGTCCGTCGCA
>DATNOR010000128.1:0-11335 GCA_035601235.1 Gemmatimonadales bacterium | reverse complement strand
GCTGATACGCCGGCCCGTCCGGAGCGACGTCGGTGATGACCAGGCCGCCGCCGCGGTCGACCACGGGCTTGAGCCGCGGGTTCTGGGCGTCGTCCTGGGTGAGCGGCTGGACCGAGACGCCCAGCATCTCCTCCTTGGTCGACGCCTCTCCCTTCGGCTTGGCGCCGGCGCTCGCCACTTCCGTATCCGCCTCGCTCGGAGCGCGGGCCAGCCGCACGGTGAACGTCTTCCGCTCGCCGCCCTGGCGCAGCACGGTGATCTCCACCGACTCGCCGGGCTTCTTGAACGCCACCTTCTGCTGCAGCTGGGGGGTGTTGTCAATCGGCTGGCCGTCGAGCGCCACGATCACGTCGCCCAGCTCGATGCCGGCCTTCTTGGCCGGAGAGTTGTCGTCGGTGTAGCTCCTCACCCCGACGCCGGTGATCTGCTTCAAGCCCACGGCCGCCGCGTCGTTCTCGTCCGCGTCGGTGATGCCGATGCCCATCACGGCACGCTCCACGTGGCCGGTCTTGACGAGCTGGTCCATCACGGTGCGCGCCAGATTGATCGGGATGGCGAAGCCGTAGCCCGCGGACAAGCCGGTCTCACTCGCGATGGCCGAGTTGATGCCGATCACCTGACCGCGGATGTTCACGAGCGGCCCGCCCGAGTTGCCGGGGTTGATAGCGGCGTCGGTCTGGATGAAATCCTGAATGGCGTACCGGGACTGTTGCAGGCCCTGGAGCAGCCGGCCCTTGGCGCTGACGATGCCGGCCGTCACGGTGAAGGCGAACGCCTCGCCCAGCGGGTTTCCGATCGCCAGCGCCCACTCACCCACCCGGGTCGAGTCGGAATTGCCGAACTGGACCGTGGGGAGGCCACGCGTATCGATCCTGATGACGGCGACGTCGGTGTTGGGATCGGTGCCGACCACCTTGGCCGTGAACTCGCGCTTGTCGTACAGCTTCACGGTGACCTTGTCGGCGCCGGCGACGACATGGTTGTTCGTGAGGATAAAGCCGTCGGCCGAGACGATGAACCCCGAGCCGGAGCCCTGCTCGACCTGCGGCCGCCGGCGGAGGTTCGGGAAGAAGTCCTCGAACCCCGGCGGCAGCCGCTGGTCCTGGGCGCGCTCGACGTGCTGCGACCGGATGAACACGACCGCCGGCTTCACGTGCTCCGCGACGCTCACGAACGCGTCGCCCAGATCCGCCGTCGATTTGAGCGCGGGCGCCGGCAGCCGCGGCGCCGCCGCCTGAGCGGCGGCGATCGACTCCGTCGCGTCGCTCCGGTTGGGAAGACTGAGCGTGGACGCGAACGCCAACCCGAACACGAACGCTATCGCCACCAGCGTTCCGAACTTCAGCCAATCCCGCGTACGTACCGACATCGCCGTTCTTTCTCAGGTAGAGGTTACTTTTTCTTGTCGTCGTCCACGATCTCGTAGTCCGCGTCGACGACGTTGTCTTTCTTCTCGGCCGTGGGGCCTTCCGCGCCGCCGCTCGGCGGCTCGGCGCCCGGAGCACCGGCTCCCGCCCCCCCCGCGCCTCGCTGCGCCGCATACAGCGACGCCCCCGCGGCGGAGTACGCCTGCTGCAACTCCTCCAGGGCGCGGGAGATCTCGTCGCCGTTGCCGGAGCGGAGGGCCTGCTTGGCACCTTCGAGACCCTTGTCGAGACGGCCCTTGAGGGACGCGTCCAGCTTGTCGACCCACTCTTTCGTGTTCTTCTCCACCTCGTACACCAGCGAGTCGAGCCGGTTGCGCCGCTCGATGTCGTCGCGGCGCCGCTTGTCCTCGGTGGCGTGGGCCTCCGCGTCCTTGACCATCTTGTCGATGTCCTTGTCCGCGAGCCCGGACGAGGCCTCGATCCGGATCTTCTGCTCCTTGCCGGTCGCCTTGTCCTTCGCCGAGACGTGCAGGATGCCGTTCGCGTCGATGTCGAACGTCACCTCGATCTGCGGCACGCCGCGCGGAGCCGGTGGAATCCCGGTGAGCTGGAACTTGCCGATGGTGCGGTTGTCGGCCGCCATCTGGCGCTCGCCCTGGAGCACGTGGATCTCGACCGTGGTCTGGGTGTCCTCGGCGGTCGAGAAGATCTCCGACTTCTTGGTCGGGATGGTCGTATTACGCGTGATGAGCACGGTGGTGACGCCACCCAGCGTCTCGATGCCGAGCGACAGCGGCGTGACGTCGAGCAGCAGCACGTCTTTCACCTCGCCCGCGAGCACCCCGCCCTGGATCGCAGCGCCGATCGCCACGACCTCGTCCGGGTTAACGCCCTTGTGGGGCTCCTTGCCGAAGAAGCTCTTGACGATCTCCTGGACCTTGGGCATACGGGTCTGGCCGCCCACCAGGATCACTTCGTCGATCTCCGTGGGCTTGAGCCCCGCATCCTTCAGCGCCTGTTCCATCGGAGGCATGGTCCGCTTCACCAGATCGTCCACCAGCTGTTCGAGCTTGGCCCGGGTGAGCGTCAGGTTCAGGTGCTTCGGCCCCGACTGGTCGGCCGTGATGAACGGCAGGTTGATCTCCGTCTGCATCACGGTCGACAGCTCCATCTTGGCCTTTTCGGCGGCCTCCTTGAGGCGCTGCAGCGCCATGGGATCCTTGGAGAGGTCGATCCCCTGGTCGCGCTTGAACTCCCCCACCAGCCACTCCATGATGCGCGCGTCGAAGTCATCGCCGCCCAGGTGGGTGTCGCCGTTGGTCGACTTCACCTCGAACACGCCCTCGGCGAGCTCGAGGACGGAAATGTCGTACGTGCCGCCGCCCAGGTCATACACGGCGACCTTCTCCTCCTTCTTCTTGTCGAGCCCGTAGGCGAGCGCCGACGCCGTCGGCTCGTTGATAATCCGCACCACGTCGAGTCCGGCGATCTTGCCGGCGTCCTTGGTGGCCTGGCGCTGCGAATCGTTGAAATACGCCGGGACAGTGATGACCGCCTTCTCGACCTTGTGGCCGAGGTAGTCCTCGGCGGTCTGCTTCATCTTCTGGAGGATCATCGCCGAGATCTCGGGGGGCGTGTAACGCTTGCCCTGGATCTCGACCGAGGCGAGGCCGTTGGGCCCTTCCACGACCTTGTAGGGGACGCGCTTCGTCTCCTCCACCACCTCGCCCATGCGCCGCCCCATGAAGCGCTTGATCGAAAAGATCGTGTTCTGGGGGTTGGTAACCGCCTGCCGTTTCGCCACCTGGCCGACGAGCCGCTCCCCGTCCTTCGTGAACGCCACGACGGACGGCGTGACGCGACCGCCTTCGGCATTGGGAATGACGACGGGATCCCCACCCTCCATCACTGCCACCACCGAGTTGGTGGTGCCCAGGTCGATCCCGATGATTTTCTCAGCCATGACGAGTGCTCCTCATCCAAAGGTCGATGCGCGAAAGTAGTCGCTCGTCGCAGAGGCAAAGCCCGTGCCCGAGAAAGATGCCAAAAAGGCAGCGCGAGGGAAGCTCCCGCGTTAGATTCCCCACGTGATCCCGTACAAGGACGAGAATCCTACCGATCTGACACCCGTCATCACCATCGGCATCATCGCCGTTAACGCGCTGGTCTGGCTGTTGGTTCAGGGGGCCGGTGTCAGCGGCGAGCAGCTGGTCCGATCGGTGTGCGAGCTCGGCTTGATCCCCGGCGAGGTGCTGCGGACGGTGCCGCCGGGCACGGGGGTGCCCGTGGGGCCGGGCATGCGCTGCGTGATCACGGCGCAGCCGCACTGGTGGACCGTGTTGACCTCGATGTTCCTGCACTCGGGGTGGCTGCACATCATCGGCAACATGTGGTTCCTGTGGGTGTTCGGGAACAACATCGAGGACTCGATGGGGCACGCGCGGTTCGTCGTGTTCTTTCTGTTGTGCGGGGCGGCGGCGGCGGCGGCGCAGATCGTGAGCGACCCGGCATCGCCGATCCCGATGGTGGGCGCGTCCGGGGCGATCAGCGGCGTGATGGGCGCCTACATTCTCTTGTACCCGCGCGTGCGGGTGCACACGATCGTGTGGCTGGGCTTCTTCGTGACGACGGTAGCCCTGCCGGCGTATGTGATGCTGGGCTACTGGTTCGTGCTGCAGTTGCTGCTCGGGGCTGCGGGCGCGCTGTCCCGCGCGCAAGGGGGCGTGGCGGTATGGGCCCACGTGGGCGGTTTCCTGGCGGGCATGGCGCTGATCAAGCTGTTCGTGAACCCGGAGTACCTGGAGCGCCGGCGCTCCGGGGTGATCATCCTTCCGCGTGGTGCTTGATCGTCTTTCCTTCCACCACGAATACGACGTCTTCCGCGATGTTGGTCGCCAGGTCGGCGACGCGCTCGAGGTTGCGGCTCACGAGGAACAGGTCCATCGCCGCACCGATGATGTGCGGATCTTCCATCATGTGGGTGAGCAGAATCCGGAACACGGAGCGGTTCAGGGCGTCGACCGAGTCGTCGCGGCGGCAGATCTCGCGGCCCAGGGCGGCGTCGCCGCGCACGAACGCGTCGAGCGCCCCCGAGAGCATGGCGCGGGCCTGGCGCGCCATTTCCAGCAGCTCAGGCTCGGGCGCGACCATGCGGGCCCCCAGCAGCCGCTCGGCCGACTGCGCGATGTTCACGGCATGGTCGCCCACGCGCTCGAGATCGTTGGCGATCTTGGTGGCGGCGACGAGCAGCCGCAGGTCCCGGGCCATGGGCTGCTGCGTGGCGAGCAGGTCGATCACCGTCTCTTCGATCTCGAGCTCGAGGGCGTCGATGGCGCGGTCGCCCGCGATCACCCGGGCCGCGTATTCGGCGTCGCGCTTGAGCAGCGCGTCGAGCGCGTGACCCAGGGCCTCCTGGGCCTCGCCCGACATGGTGAGCAGCTTGGCCTTGAGCTCGGCCAGCTCGTCGTGAAAGTGGCGGTGAGCCCCGGGGCGTGGCCCCGGGGTCGGCTTGCTGGCGCCTGTGTGCCCACTCATCCGAACCGTCCCGTGATGTAGGCCTCGGTACGCTCGTCCGCGGGCCTCGTGAACAGCTGTTTGGTATCGCCGAACTCGATCAAGTGGCCGAGATAGAAGAATCCCGTGAAGTCCGACACGCGCGACGCCTGCTGCATGTTGTGTGTGACAATCACGATCGAATAGCTCTGCTTCAGCTCCACCATCAGCTCTTCGATGCGCTGCGTGGCGGCGGGATCGAGTGCGGAGCAGGGTTCGTCCATCAGGAGCACCTCGGGCTCGTTGGCGAGCGCGCGCGCGATGCAGAGGCGCTGCTGCTGGCCGCCCGACAGGCTGGTCCCGGGCGCCTCGAGCCGGTCCTTCACCTCGTCCCACAGCGCCGCCTGCCGCAGGGCCCGCTCCACGCGCTCGGGGATGTCGCGCTCGGGCGCGAGGGCGTTGAGGCGCGGCCCGTACGCCACGTTGTCGAAGATGCTCTTGGGGAAGGGGTTCGGCCGCTGGAACACCATGCCGACCTCGCGGCGCAGCGCCACCGCGTCCATGCCGCGTGAGAATACGGAAACTCCCTCGAGCAGGATGTCGCCGCTGTGGCGCGTGCCTGGAATCAGCTCGTTCAGCCGGTTGATGGAGCGCAGGAACGTGCTCTTGCCGCATCCCGACGGCCCGATCAGGGCCGTGACGGCCCGACGCGGGATCGTGAACGTCAGATCGAAGAGCGCCTGCGTCCCGCCGTACCAGAACGCATACCGCCGGACGTCGATCACCGGGGTGGCGGTCTGCGTCGGGTGGTGCACGAGGCGCGGCGTGCTGGCCGCCTCCTGGGGGACGAATTCGACCGCTGCCGTCATCCGAACCTCCCCGTAATGTAGGCTTCCGTCTGCTCCTTCGCCGGTTTGGTGAACAGCTGCTCGGTGCGGCCCACCTCGACCAGATCGCCGACGTAGAAGAACGCGGTGTAGTCCGAGACGCGCCCGGCCTGCTGCAGGTTGTGCGTGACGATGACGATGGTGTAGCGACGCTTGAGCTCGTGGCACAGTTCCTCGATCCGCTGCGTGCCGGCGGGATCGAGCGAGGCCGTCGGCTCGTCGAGCAGCAGGACTTCGGGCTCGGGGGCGAGCGCGCGCGCGATGCAGAGGCGCTGCTGCTGGCCGCCCGACAGGTCGAGCGCGCTCTTTTTCAGCCGGTCTTTCACCTCGTCCCACAGCGCGGCCTGGTGCAGGGCCCGTTCCACGGCCGCGTCCAAGTCGCCGCGCGACCGCCGACCGTTCACGCGCAGGCCCGCCGCCACGTTGTCGTAGATGGTCATGGTGGGGAACGGGGTCGGGCGCTGGAACACCATGCCGATGCGGCGGCGCAGCTGGACGGGATCGACGCCCGCGTCGTACACGTCGGCCCCGTCGAGCAGCACGGAGCCCGTGACCCAGCCGCCCTCGGACAGCTCGTGCATGCGATTGAGACAACGGAGGAACGTGCTCTTGCCGCACCCCGACGGCCCGATCACCGCGGTAACGGTGTGCGCCGGGAACAGGATCGACACGTCCTTCACCACGGCCCGCCGGCCGTACAGGGCCGTGAGCCGCACGGCCTCGAGCTGGAGCCGGGCGTCAACGGGCTGCGCCATGTCGTTGCCGGACGGCTGCGCGCGCGGCCAGGGCCAGCAGCAACACCAGGCCCATCAGGACGAGCGCCGCCGCCCACGCCAGGCGGTGCCATTCGTCGAAGGGACCGGTGCCGTACACGAAGATCTGCAGGGACAAGGTCTGCATCGGCTGCAGGATGCTCGTAGTGAAGTTCAGGTTGCCGAGCGCCGTGAAGAGCAGCGGCGCGGTCTCGCCCGCGATGCGCGCCACGCCCACGAGACAGCCGGTGAGGATCCCCGCCAGCGCGGTGCGGGCGATGATCCGTAACGAGGTGCGCCAGCGCGGGTAGCCAAGGGCGAGCGCCGCCTCGCGCAGGGAGTGGGGAACCAGGCGCACCATCTCTTCGGTGGTGCGCGCCAGCATCGGCACCATCAGCACCGCGAGAGCCACGCTCCCGGCGAGGGCGGAGAAGTGCCCCATCGGCCGGACCAGCCAGGTCCAGGCGAAAATGCCGACGACGATCGACGGTGTGCCGTTCAGGACATCCGCCACGAACCGTACGGTCCAGCCGAGGCGGCCCGATCCGTACTCGGCGAGGTACAGTCCCGTGCCGATGCCGATCGGCAGGCCGATGAGCGCCGCGAGTCCGACGATGATCACGGTCCCGACGATCGCGTTCGCGACGCCGCCCCCTGACTGGCCGGCCGGGACCGGATTCTTGACGAAGAAGCTCCAGTCGAGGGACGACGCGCCTTTGGCGACCAGATACCCGAGAATGAGGACGAGCGCGAGCACCGCCACGAACGACAGCACGGCCACCAGGGCGGTCATGGCCCCGCTCACGATGCGACGGCGCAGGCGACGCGCGCTCACAGCGCGCGGCTCCCCACCGCGGTGCCGCGGGCGACGCGCCAGATCATGAGTCGCGCCAACGCGTTCACCGCCACGGTGATCACGAACAGAATGAGGCCGACTTCGAATAGCGCGGAGAGATAGAGGTCGGTGGTCGCTTCACTGAACTCGTTGGCGATCGCCGCGGCCATGGTGTAGGCGGGCTGCAGCACCGAGACGCCGATGTCATGCCGGTTGCCGATCAGCATCGTCACCGCCATGGTCTCGCCCAGCGCCCGTCCCAGCCCCAGGATCACCGCGCCGATGAGACCAGCCCGGCCGTAGGGCACGACGGCCGTCCACACCGCCTCCCACCGGGTGGCGCCCATGCCGAGCGCCGCTTCCCGCTGGCTCGGCGGCACGGCGAGCAGCACCTCGCGCGACACGGCGGCGATGTAGGGCACGATCATGATCGCGAGGATCACGCCACCCGCGAGCAGCGAGTTGCCGTAGAACACACCCTGCAGGAACGGCGTCCAGCCGAGCAGCGCCCGCAGCGGGGGCACGACGTAGGAGCGCAGGAACGGAATGAGGACGTAGATCCCCCACACGCCGTACACCACGCTCGGGATCGCGGCCAGGAGCTCGACCAGGAACGCCACCGGTTGGCGCAGCCACTTGGGGGAAAACTCGGTCAGATAGATCGCGACGCCGAGCGCCAACGGCACCGCGAACAGCAGCGCCAGGAGCGACGAGGCGATGGTGCCGAAGATCATGGGCGCGGCGCCGAACACGCCGGCCACCGGGTCCCACACCGACGTCCAGACGAAGCGGAACCCGAATCGCGTGATCGCGGGCCAGGCGCTCGCGCCCAGCTCCAAGACGAGCGCCAGCAGGAGCAGCGGCAGCGACAGCGCCAGGCCGGTGAGCGCGGCACGGTACAGCCGATCGCCCGTGTTGCGTCCCAGGAGCAGGGGACGGGCGTGGGTCTGGGAGTGCGACGGCTGCGTCGCGGGCGGCTCGATGGGGAGCGTCGTCATCGGGCGGAAACGTCTCCCCGGTGGCTACCGGGCTGCCGTCGTCCACACCGACTTGCCGCCGGCCGTGATGCTCTTCAAGCGTGTCTCGATCCAGGGGCTGAGCTGCCTGGGCAGCGGCGCGTAGCCGAGCGGCGCGGCGCGCGACTGGCCTTGCGTCTCCGCCCACCACACGAACTTCACGAGGGCGCTGGCTTTCGCGACATCGTCGTATTGCTTGTGCAGCAGGAACCAGGTGAAGCTCGCGACCGGATACGCCGCCTCGCCGTCGGGATTGGTGATCGACACACGGAAATCCGTGTTCGCTGCCATCTGCTTCATGGCGCCGGCCGCGGCCGCCGTGATGCTCTCGAGCGAGGCGGCCACGAACTTCCCGGCCTTGTTGCGGACGCTGCCGGCGGGGAGCTGGTTGGCGATGGCGTAGCCCAGCTCGACGTAGCCGATGGCGCCGGGGGTCTGCTTCACGGTCGCGGTGACGCCCTCATTGCCCTTGCCGCCTAGTCCCACGGGCCAGTTGACCGACGGGCCGCGCCCCACCTTCTGCTCCCACTCGAGGCTGACCTTGGACAGATAGTCGGTCCAGATGAACGTCGTGCCCGAGCCGTCGGAGCGGTGGACGACCACGATGTCGGCGTCCGGCAGCTTCACACCGGCGTTGGCCGACGCAATCCGCGCGTCGCTCCACTTCGTGACATGCCCGAGGAAGATGTCGGCGAGCACATCGGGCGTGAACTTGAGCGTCGCCTTCACGTCGGGGAGGTTGTAGGTCGGGACGTCGCCGCCCAGCACGGTGGGGATGTGCAGCACGTTGCCGTTGATCGCGGCGATGGCCGAGTCTTTCATCGGGGCGTCGGTCGCGCCGAAATCGACGGTGCCGTCGGAGAACTGACGGATGCCGCCGCCCGACCCGATCGACTGGTAGTTGAGCTGCACGTCGGGATGCGACTGGTTGTAGGTCAGCATCCAGTCCTGATAGATGATGTTGGGGAACGTCGCGCCGGCGCCGTTGAGCTTCACCTGCGCGACGGCAGGGGCGGCGGTGGCAGCAAGCGCGACGACAAGCAGGGGAGTCTTCTTCATACAGGATACCTCGTCCGTTAGAACGCGATTTGGGTTTGGAACAGGGCTTGCGAGCGCGTCGCGAAGTTGGCCGCGTTCAGGGCGGGGGTCTGGTAGTTCGCGTAGTCCCAGTCGCCCAGCAGCCGCCAGTTGGGCGAGAGCTGGTAGGATAGGCCCCCGATGAAGCGCGTCTGCTTGTCCACGGCACCGGCCTGCCGGTGCGTGATGTCCACGCGCGCGATGACCCCGACCTTGGACTGCGGGACCTTGTAGACGCCGAACGCACTGTAGACGTGCCCGTTGAGCGCGCTCAGCTGGCCGTCCTGCGTGATCGCGGCTTCGCCCGCGAGCGTGATCTGCTTGGACCGGTAGGAAACCATTCCGATGAAGCGGTTCCGGTCCCCCGTGGGAGCCCGGCCGTACCCGGCGTAGCCCGTGATGCGCAGGCCGCCCACCCGGCTCGAATCGTTGGTGTCGAGCACGCGGACCGAAGCCCGCGCCTCCGCGTCCTTGCCCTGGCCTGCCGACGTGTTCGAATAGAACGTCCCGTTGACGACGGTGAACTGGAAGTTGACCTTGTCGGCCATCCACTTGCCGTCCACGCCCACGCCGTAGTCCGACGCCGACATGTAGCCGGCGCGGTCCATCGCCATCGTACCCTGCACGCGGTAGTCCCACAGCGCCTCTTCCCAGTCGAGCCAGGGCGTGTGGATCAGGCCAGCCTTGTACGTGAGGGGGCTCCCCTGCGGCGTGTACGTCGCGAAGGCGTACTTGAGGCGGAGCCGCAGGGAGTTGTCTGTCGCCTGAGGCGTGGTGCCGGGGATAGCGCCGAAGCGTTGGACATCGACGGTGACGCGCGTCGTGACGCCGCCTGCGAACCGGCCCAGCACGTTCACGTACGCGCGCGTGATGTCGAAGTTGTTGAAGTGGTTGACCGAATCTTTCAGCTGATACACGTACTGCGTGTAGACCAGGGCGCCGGCGGTTACCTGGGGCGCCGCGGGAGCTGCCTGCTGGGCTGCGAGCGGGGCCGCGCCCGCGGCGGCCGCGATGGCCGCTCCGAGCGCTCGACGCATAAAGGACGGCATTGGGTGTCTCTCCTCGGGGGAATGGGTTGTGGTGCGCGTGCGACGTCGGGGGATAACGAAGCCTCGGCGCGTCACGGACGAGCGCGCGGAGTGTAACAAGTTCGTAACGGGGGCGGGACCGCGCGCCTTGCCGCCTCCCGGGCGGCCTTCTAGCGTACAGCCCTCGTGGTAAGCGAACGGTCGGACCTCACCGTCGTCAAGGGGACTTGTTATCCCCTGTTCGCCTACGACATTGCGCAGGCGATCGACCTGGACGGCGCCGAGCAGCGCATCTTGGCGGGGACCGAGCGGCAGACGGTCAAGCAGAAGCGCCGGGCGCCGGCGTTCTTCGAGTATCGGCCGGCGCCGTTGCGGGTGTCGCTGCCCGCCCAGCCGATCTCGCTGGGATCGTTCAGCACCGGCCCGACCGTCGAGGTGGTGCTGTACGATTTCGGCGCGGTCTCCCTGAGCTACGCGATACCGCTCGAGGGCCCGCTCGGGGCGCTGGCGTCGCTCTCGAGCGAGCTGTGGGGCAACGAGCGCCTGCTCGCGGACTCGCGCGGTCACGTGGAGCGGCTCGTCGCGACGCTGGGTGAGGCGGCCGTGCGGCCCCACATCGCCCACTTCGTCGAGGACTACGCGGTTTTCGAGGTGGAGCGATTCACGCCACCGTGCGACGCGGCCACGCTCGCGACCCAGCACGCGCACACGATCGCGCAGATCCTGCGGGCCGAGCGACATCGCCTGTCGCAGCAGGAGATCGCCGACGCCACCTCGTCCCGGCTGTCGTTCGGTCCCGACGACGCCACGTTCATCGACACCGACGTGACCCTGCTGTTCGATCCGGAGGGCGAGGACGTGCGCGCCGTGATCGAGTTCGC
>DATNOR010000127.1:0-16156 GCA_035601235.1 Gemmatimonadales bacterium | reverse complement strand
GCTGTTCGCGGTCGCGCTGTTCGTGCACGGCTTCTGGCCGGTGCCGCTGGGCCTGTTCGTGGTCGGATGGGCGTTTCAGTTCATCGGCCACGCGTTCGAGGGCAAGCCGCCGGAGTTTTTCAAGGACTGGCGCTTCTTGTTCGTGGGCCTGCGGTGGTGGCTGGCGAAGCTCCGCGGACGGGCCTAGGCGGCGGGAGAGCGTCCGGCAGCCTCGAGAATCCGCCGGCGCTGGCCCGGTACCACCATGTCACGGTCCACGACGTCGCGTACGATCCGGGCAACGAAGCCATAGCCGCGCGGCTCAGCGGCGAGCCAACGCTCCCATTCTAGCTCGTCGAGCACCGCGGCGAGCGCCTCGGCCCCCACGCCCGTGATCGCGTCGGGAAGATCGCCGGGAAACGTCTGCTGCAGCGTGCGAAACGGCTGCGGCCACGCACCCCGCACCGCTTGCAGGTCCAGTCCCAACGCCACGGCATTCAGGAGCTCGACCGCGAGCAGGGGAATTCCGGCGGAGTCCGCGACGATGCGGCGGGAAGCGACACCGCCCCATCGGTCAACCGGACGTGCGTCCGGTCCGTCTCGATGGTCTCGCCCGCGAAGGTCCGCAGGTTCGACACGGCCTGGTTGAGCGAGTGCCGGGCGTCTTTCTCCGCCTCATCGCCCCACAACAGCCCGATCAGGTGGTCGCGGCCCCGCGCGCGCTTGGGCGACCGGGCGAGGTAAACGAGCAGCGCGAGATTCTTGTGCCACTGCAGGCTGGCGGGCACGCTGCGGTCGTCGAGCCGAACCACGGGCGGGCCCAGCGTCTCGCAGACAATCATGCGATCTCGCGACAACGGACGGCGAGAGCGGCACGCACCCGCTCGAAGAACGTGGACATGGCCGGTCGGGTGAGGACTTCCGGGCAGGCCGGCGGAAAGTCAAACGTCCCGCGCCGCTTGCGCCGCGGCTCCCACGGCGGCCAGATCCTCGATCAGCATCTTCCAGTGGCGCGCGGGGAGCCGGGTGCGCAGCCGTTCCTGCGCGCGCTCCCAGGCTGGGAGCGCCCGGGCGACGCACCGCCGGCCCGCGGGCGTGAGGCGCCAGCGCACCTCGCGGCGGTCCTTCCCCACCCCGGCGCGAATCCAGCCGGCGCGCTCGAGCGGGGGCAGCGTGCGGGAGAGCGTCGTCGGGTCGAGGCCCAACAGCCGCCCCAGCGCGCCCTGCGACGCCGCTCCCATTTGCTCGAGCGCTTGCAGCAAGGTGAACTGCGGAGCCCGGAGGCCGGTGCCGCGCAGCTCCGTCTCGTACAGCTGCGTCACCACCCGCGCGGTGCGCCGCAGACTGGCGCACGCGCAGGCGAGAGCTGGGAGCGACTCACGAGCCACGGGCCAGCCGGCGCAGAATGATGATGTGGTTCGCGAGGAAGATCGGCACGAAGAAGGTCGGGATCACGACGAGCGGCAGATCGAGCACGCGCGCGACGCCCGGAGACCCGCCCTGCAGCGTCACCGCCGTGGCCGTCGCGACGGCAACCACGAGGTCGAGGAAACCGAGCGCGTTCCAGGCCTGCGCCAGTCCGCGGTGGAGCGGCGTGCGCGGCTCCCCGGCCGCGACAAGGCCGAGCGCGAGCAGGGCGGTCGCGATGTCTCCCCAGCCGGCCCGCTCCGCGAACACGGGCGCCATCTCGCCCCTGGCCGCGAGCACCAGGAACGTGATCCCGATGAAGCGGAGAGCGTTGATGCCGATCAAGGTGCGGACCGGCAACGCGTCGACCCACGCGCGCAGCGCCGGGACGGTGGTGGCCGCGACGAGCGTGGCCGCGAACAGCGCGACGAAGATGAGCTGGGGCCCCGGGAACGGGAGCCGGGCGAGGAAGCCCGTGGCGCCGGCGAGCAGCGCGAGGGCGAGCCAGGCGGTCACGGCGACGCCGGCGGCTCGGGGAAAGCGGGGGGCGGCGATGGCGGAGGCGGTCATGGCGCAGTCCTCGAAATAAGTGTGTATATACAACTATATACCGGGGACCGCGGTTCCCGCTCGCCGCGCACAGGGCTTTCCCAGAGAGTCCCCGGGTGTTCTCCGGCCCGAGCCAGGCGTTTGCCCGGTATGCAGCGACTCGACCCGTGGTCACATTGGGAGCATGGGTCGTCGGGCATCGTTCAGGCGTGCTCCCGTCGTGCTCGTCGCGAACGCGTTTGGCACGTGGCTCAGCCAGGCGCTCTCCAACCTCGTGGCGGCGCGGGGCTACCGCGTCCACTTCGTGCTGAGTGGGCGCGAGGTCCTGGACCAAGCGCCGGCGCTGCGACCCGACGTCATCGTGCTGGATGCGGACCTGCCGGACATCGACAGCATCACCGTGTGCCGCACGCTGCGGGAGGATCGCGCCGCCTGGAACATGCCCGTCATGATGATCACGGCGACGCCCGCGACGAAGCAACAACGTCTCGCGGCGCTCAAGGCCGGCGCATGGGACTACTTGAGCGTATTGCTCAATCCGGAAGAGGTCACCCTGAAGATCGACGCGATGAGCCGTCTCAAGCTCGAGATGGAGCGGGCGTTGGAGCAGAGCGCTCTGGACCCGGCGAGCGGCTTGTACACGCTCCCCGGGCTCGAGCGGCGGGCGCGCGAGCTGACGTCGGACGCGATGCGCCGGCACGCGCCGCTCGCCTGCGTGGCCCTCGGCATCGGCCTCGACCCCAAGGGCGCGGGCGAGAGCGCCGCGGCGCTGTCAGGGGCGGCGGCATACGCGGGGCAGGTGCTGCAGGCGAGCGGGCGGACGTCCGATTGCGTCGGCAGGCTCGGTCAGGGGGAGTTCGCCGTGCTCGCGCCCGGGACCGCCCCCGAGGGAGCCGCAAAGATGGCCCAGCGCCTGGCCCGGGTGATCGAGACGGCGGGACCGCGGCCCGCCGGCGTGCCCCCGTTGCGGGTGCACGCGGGGTACGACGCCGTGGCGGACCCCCACCGCACACCCGTCGAACCCGCAAGCCTGCTCGAACACGCGGGCACGGCGCTGCATCAGGCCCGAGCGGGAACGGGCGAGCGGATTCAGGCCTACCGGGCGTAGACTTCCTGCGTGGGTAGGCAACAACTGGTGCAACGCCTCGAGCAGGCATGGGTGGACTTTCAGGAGTCCTATGCCGGCCTGTCGGATGCGGAGCTGATGGAGCCAGGGGTCACCGGGGCCTGGTCGGTCAGGGACATCATCGCGCACGTCACCTGGTGGGAAGAAGAAGCGCTCACGCACCTGCCGCTCGTGCTCGCCGGCGGGCGGCCGCCGCGCTATTCGGTGACCCATGGCGGCATCGATGCCTTCAACGCCAAGATGACCGAGCAGCGGAAGCCATGGTCGCTGGCCCAGGTACTCACGCAGCAGGACGAGGTACACCGCCGCCTGGTCGCGTTCGTACAAGGTGCTCCCGAGGAGCAGCTGTCGGGCGACACGCGGTTTCGTCGTCGCCTGCGGCTCGACACGTACGGTCATTACCCCAAGCACGCGCGGGCGATACGCACCTGGCGGGCGTCGCGTGCTGCAACTGGCGATTGAGACCATGGTCGTATATTGCGGAATGGGAATCCAACTGACCATCGTGGTAGCCGCCCTGTGCGTCGCTTGTCAGGGATCGGAGCAAGTGCCGCAGCCACCCGGCAAGCTGGCGGGCGTACGGGTCGTGGACTTGGTCCCGCTGTCGCTCAGCGGCGAGACCTGGCAGGATGCCGAGCCGTTCCTGGCGCTGTACGACTCGAATCCCAAGCTCATGGCGGCGTCAGCCTTCACGCCGAATCCGGGTGGATCCACCAGCGCCACCGCGCCCATCTTCGTCTCCAACGATGGGGGCGACTCCTGGACGCTGCGCAACACGCTGCCGAGCGAGAACATGACGGCCGATATCACCCACGCGGTGGGGGCCAACCCGCCGGTGCTGTACGCAGGCATCCTGAAGGTGCCCGGCGCACCCTTGAACGAGCTCAAGGCCAACGACTTCCTTTCGCCCGCCACGATGACGCTGCAGGCGTCGCGCGCCGACATCGATCAACCATTCGTGCGCACGGCGGCGGTGGCGAGCGCCGATCGCGTGTACGTGGGCCTCAATGACTTCGACGCACCGGATGGGCGCACCGCCACGGTGGACGTGTCGCTCGACGGGGGCGCGACGTACCGGTCGCGTCGCATCGAGACCCGTAGCACCCTGGGGCAGAATGGCCCGTCGATCCGTCCCGCCGTGGCGCGGGATCACACGGTGTACGTCGCGTACTTCGGTTGGCGCTCGCAAACCGGATCGGACGTGACGAGCGACGTGGTCGTGGTGCGCGACGACAGCGGCGCGACCGGCAGCGCGCCGTTCAAGGACCTGGTCGATCCGTCGGATCACCTGCCGGGGCGCCTCGTGGCCACCAGGGTGACCATCCCCTGGTCCAACGCGCCCACGCTGGGACAGGAGCGCATCGGCTCGACCCTGTCGATCGCGGTGGACGCGCTGCACAGCGACACCGTGTACGTCGCGTGGGCCGACCGCGTGGGGACGGGAGACATCTACACGGTGCACCTGCGCCGCTCCGGCGACCGCGGCGCCACGTGGAGCGGCGACCGCCGCACGGTGACCAATGCCACAAACGCGAGCCTCGCCGTGGCCGCCAACGGCACGGTCGGCCTCCTCTATCAACAGGTGACCGGGTCCGGCGACGCAAGCCGGTGGGTCACGCGGCTGGAACGGTCGCGGGACGGCTTCGCGACACACCAGGACGTGGTGCTCGCCGACGTACCGGCCACCACGCCGGCCTTCCAGTTCCTGCCCTACCTCGGCGACTACAACGGCCTGCTGGCCCGCGGCGATGTCTTTCTGGGTATATTCTCCGCTAACAACGCACCCGATTCGGCTAACTTCCCGCAAGGTGTGGTGTATCAACGACGGGTGGATTTCCCGACGCATCGGCTGCTCGATGGGTCGGGTGCGGCGGTGGCCGTCTCGATCGATCCGTTCTTTTTCAGTGTCCCCGTTCTGCCATGACGACAAACGGTCGTCGTGAGGGTCCCATGCACACTCGGTCAGCCATTCTCCTCGCGGTCGCGCTTGCGTTGCCGGGAGTCCCGGCGGTTGCCCAGATGAGCCGGGCGGCGCTCGTGAAGCAGTCCGATATCATCTTCATCGGAACCGTCACGCAGGTCGGTGCCGTCGCGGCCCCCGAGGTCCCCGCCTCGAACCGCACGGTCGTGGTCCGGGTGGACAACGTGCTCGAGAAGCCGGCCGCGGTCGCGCTGGCGGCGGGCGATTCCGTCACGGTCGAAACCGCGCGGACGGGCTCGCTGAAACCGGGCACCCAGGCGACGTTTTACACGACCGGCTGGATTTTCGGCCGGGGCGTCGCGGTGCGCGAGGTCGGCCACGAGCCGGGACGATCCCCGGTCGTGGTGGCGGACCAGGAGGCGGCAGTGGCCAAGGCTCGGCTCGACCTGAACGACGCGGATCTGAAGGCGCACATTGACCGGGCGGCCATGGTGGTCGAGGGCCGCGTGCAACAGGTGCGTCCGGCCGAGCTGGCGGCCGCGCCGGCGCATCCCAGACGGATCACCGAGCACGACCCGCAGTGGCAGGAAGCGATCATTCAGGTCCAGGACCCCATCAAGGGCGCCCAGCCCGGAGAGCAGGTCGTGGTGCGTTTCCCGGGCTCACACGACGTTGCCTGGGTCGGCACGCCCAAGTTCGCCGAGGGACAGGAAGGCACGTTTCTGCTTCATGTCGATTCCACCACCGGCTCGCCGCAAGCCATGATTGCCGGCCGGTCCGTGCCCGCCTACACGGCGCTGCACAAGCTCGACGTGCTCTCCAGGCAGGACGCGACGCGCGTTCGCCGTCTGATCAAGAAGCCTTAGTTGGAGAAGGCCAGGGTCGACGAGTTCCTGCAGCCCAAGGCCATGCTCACGCCCGGCATCGCGGGCGGCGTCACGATGTTGATCGCCAACGCGCTGTGGGTCGCGTTCTCCCTGCCGCCGCGCTGGACATCGCTGGTATTGAGCTTTGTCGTGGGTCTGCTCGTGTTCGTGGCCAAGGGCGGCGTGCCGGGGTGGCAACGGGCGGTGTACTACGTCCTCAACTCCCTCATCATCTTCTCGGTGAGCATCGGCACGAATTACGTCGGTGTGGGCCTGACACATCCTCCGGCACAACAGGGCAACGCGGCCGAGCCGGGGGCGCGAACGTTTTTCGGTGACTGGCTGAAGGTCCGCAGCCCCTAAGTGTTCAGTCCTCCCCGCGAGCGACCGCCCGCGCCGCCGCCTGCGCCAAGGCCAGCGCCGACGGCCAGCGATTGGCTGGCTCGGGATGAAGGGCCCGCGCGACCACCTCCGCCAATTCACGAGTGACGTTTGGACGCAGCCAGTTCACAGGAATGACCGGGCGCAGCAGACGCTGGATCCGAAGTTCCGCCACCGTCGTCCCCGCGTGGGGGAGCCGGCCTGTGAGCATCTCGTACAACACGACGCCCAGTGAAAAGATGTCGCTCGCGGGACCGATGGCGTCGCCCAGCAGCTGGTCGGGACTCATGTAGGCGAGGGTGCCGGGCTGGAACCCGTCGGTCGCCACGAGCTGGGCCATCTCGTGGGCGACTCCGAAGTCGAGCAGCTTCACGACGCCCCCCGACCCCAGCATGATGTTCTGAGGTTTCACATCGCGGTGGAGAATGCCGAGCCAGTGCACGTGGTTCAACGCGTCAGCCACGATGCCCAGCACATGTATGGCGTCGGGGAGCGGGAGGGGACCACCGCGCTGCAGCCGCTCCGCCACGGTCTCACCCTCCACGTACTCCATCGCGAGCAGGAACTGACCGTCGGGCCCGCGCTCGAAGTCGTAGACCTGAGCGATGCCCGGGTGGCGCACTGCAGCGACTAGCAGCGCTTCCTGCCGGAAGCGCTGCTCGGCCCTCGGATCATCGTCACACAGTGGAGGACACAGCACCTTCACGGCCGTCAGGCGGCCGAGGTGAACGTGCTCGGCGAGGTAGACGGTCCCCATGCCGCCGATTCCGAGACGGCGAAGCACCCGGTACCGCCCAGCGAGTAACTCGCCCTGGTGAACCGAGTCTTCCACGTTGATCCCCATGGCTCCTCCCGAAGAACGGCGGCCCCCGAATCCCGCTCGGGATCCGGGGACCCTTCACAATTGCTAGCGGACCACGATGGTGCCGCTCATGGCCGCGCCGTGCACGGCGCAATCATACGAGTAGCTACCCGCCGTGGTGAACGTGACCGAATAGGTCTTACCATCACCCGCCTCTATGGGGCTGCTCGTGAAACTGGGCGTGCCCTGCGACCGGACGCTGTGCGACACCGCTCCCGTGGACGTCCAGGTCCATGTGACCGTGCTGCCCACCGCGACGGTGTCGATCGCGGGGTTCTGGCTCCCGTTGTGGGCGCTCTTGAACAGGATGTTCCCGACGACGACTCCGCCGGACGGACCCCCGCCCCCGCCCCCGCCACCGCCACCGCCACCACCGTACGTGGGAGACTTGCAGCCCGCGAGCGCAGCCAGCGCGAGCAAACCGATTACCGCAGTTCCGATACGCATCTCATCCTCCTGGGTCATTCGCAACGAAAGGGACTGCCTCCATCACGGGGGCAACATTAGCGATCGCTCGTCGATGGCTGTATCAGACGCGACGGCTGAGGCGGGCGCGAAACAGCGGAACAGACTTGTCGGACGACGGACTACACTGCGTCAGGCAATCAGCCCATGCCGGGCGGCATAGCGGACCAGATCGGCGTTGGTGGCGACCGCCATCTTCTCGAGAATACGAGTGCGGTAGGTGCTCACGGTCTTGGTCGAGAGCGCCAGCTCGCCGGCGATCTGAGAGACGGTGAGGCCGCTGCCCAGCCGGCGCATGACTTCGAACTCGCGATCGGACAACAGCTCGTGCGGGGCCCGCTGGCCGCCGCCATCGAGCTGACTGGCCAGCCGCTCCGCCAGCGTCGGACTGACGTACTTGCCGCCGCGGTACACCCGGCGGATGGCCTCCAGCAGCTGATCCGGGGAATGGTCCTTGGTGAGATAGCCCGAGGCGCCGGCCCTGAGCGCGCGAACCGCCCACTCGTCCTCCGGGTGCACGCTCAAGGCCAGCACCCGAATCGACGGGTGACGATTACGCAGCTCCCGCAAGGTCTCGAGAAACAGCCCGCCCGGCATCGACACGTCGAGCAGCACCAGATCGGTGGCGGTGGACTGGAGCGCGCCCAGCAGGGCCGCGACGTCGCCCGCTTCACCCGAAATCACCATCCCCGCGTCCGCCTCCACGATGCGGCGCAGTCCCTGGCGCACGATCGGATGGTCGTCCGCGATGAGGATGCGAATCTTGGCGGTCGACCGGCTCATGAGTCGGCGACCGGAATCGTGACGGCGATCGCGGTCCCCCGGCCCGGCTCGCCGCGAATCACCAGGGTCCCCCCGCAGGCCAACGCGCGCTCACGCATACCGACCAATCCCAGGGATCGAACCCCGCTCAGCGCCTGGGGCGTGAATCCGACCCCGTTGTCCCCGACGCCGAGGACGATGGCGGCCCCCGCCCGGCGGATCGACACGTCCACGCGGGTAGCCTTGGAATGCCGGGTGGCGTTGGTGAGCGCCTCCTGGATGATGCGGAAGGCGTGGCTCGCGACTTCGTCGGGGAGCCGGGGAAAGTCGTCGATGTGGAGCGTGACCGCGATCCCGGTCCGTTGGGCCGTTTCCTGCCCCAGGCACTCGATCGCGGCCTCGAGGCCCAGCTGGTCGAGGACGCTGGGGCGCAGCTCGCTCGCGATGCGGCGCACGATCTGCATCGTTTCGTCGATGCGCGCGGTGATCGATGCATCGAGCACCTTAAACGCGCCGGAGCTGCGTCCTCGGCGGGGCCGTTTGGACCCGAGCCATGCCAGGTCGAGCTTCAACGCGGTGAGCGCCTGGCCCAGCTCGTCGTGAATCTCCCGCGCGATGCGGGTCCGCTCGTCCTCGCGAATCGCCTGCAGCCGGGCGGCGAGGGCGCGCAGCTCGGCCTGAGACTGCTCCAGTTCCTTGGCGGCAAGGGTGCGGTCGGTGACGTCCCGCTGAATTCCGAAGTGCCCGGTGATGCGGCCGGCGGCGTCGTAGAAACACATGTAGTCGCCCTCGACCCACATGGTCGAGCCGTCGAGGCGCCGCTCGTTGGTGACGCTGTGCGTGTGACCGGCGTCGAACAGCCTGCGCCAGCCCCGGCGGCCGGCCGGGACGTCGTGCCGGAAGAACTCGCCCGGCGTCTTGCCGATCAGCTCCTCCTGGCTGGCCCGAAATTGCCGCGCCATCGCGGGATTGACCTTGGTCATGCGCTGGTGGGAAAAGACGTAATCCAGCACCGCGTCTTTATCGACGTCCGGTCCCCACTCGACGGGCTGATCGAGCATCATGAAGAAGAACCCGTCCTGGGAGGCCTCGAAGAAGGCCTCCAGGAGCTCGGGAGTATTGAGCTGGCTTGGTTCCGGCACTGCTGTCGGCATCGAGCCTCCTGGCCCAATAGTGGGGAGGATGCCTTCTCCCAGGAAGTAGGTGGGGCACCGAGCCCCTGCCTATTGGACCACAATCCGCCCGGTCATGGCCGACCCGTGGATCATGCAATCGTAGGTGTAGGTCCCGGGAGTCCGGAACGTCACCGTGTAGCTGTCGTTGGCGCCGGACATCACCACGCTGTTCCTGAAGATCTCCGGGACTAGGCCGGTCGATCGGATGGTGTGCGAGCCCGCGGCGTTCCAGGTCCACGTGATGCTGTCGCCCGCCGCGATCGTGTCCACGGCGGGGTTCGTGGTTCCGTTGTGGGCACTTCGGAAGAAGATGTTGCCCACCGAGACGTCGCCGACCGGCTGGCCGCCCCGGCCGGGGGAGGTCACTCCGCCGCATCCGGCGAGCAGTGTAGCGGCTACCATCAATGGTATGCGTCGCATGTTACTGCCTCCGCGCAGAATAGTTGGAAGTGTGCGGCAGGGGCTGCGGCTCGCCGTACACGAAGTCGTCCATCGCGACGACATCGTCGGTGCCGCCTGCGCTCACGTCGGTGATCGTGGCGCTCAAGGCCGCGTCACCGCTGGTGATCAGCACCCGGGCGACGATCGCGGATTCGAATACCGCACCGACGAAGGTGAACCCTTGGGCACCGAGCTGGGCCGGCGATGCGATGCTGGCGAGCTCGACGCCATTGGCATCGAAATACTCGACCCGCGTAGCGGCCGCCTTGTCGACGTCGGAGAAGACCACCCCGAAGCCCTTGACCAGCCCGCTGGTCGTGGTGCCTGCCAGCTTGAAGTCGACCTCGACCCGGTTCGAGCCGACGGCCACGAACAGCTTCTTGGGCGAGAAGGCCTTGAACTGGTCTGCCAGCCCGGCGTTGACCGAAGCAAACGCGGTGCTATCCACCCGGAGGCCGGTCCCGGGCGTGGAGAACACGGCACCCCGCTTCGAGTTCACGTTGAAGAAGGTCGCCGGGAAGGTGTCGATGTTGGTCAGGGCGACGGGTACACCGTCCCAGTTGATCTCCCGACGGCCGCTGTCGGCCGGCGCGGTGTTGGGCGCGTTCAGGCTACCGCCGAGCGCGGCGCGAAACTTGTTCAGGGTGTCCGCGACCGTGGCGCTGTCGCCCCGGGCCCGGATGGCGGTGAAGCTGGGCGGTGGGGGCTGGGTCGTCGCAGGCGAATAGAGGTTGTTGCACGCCGCGAGCACGAGGCTCAGGAAGGGCGCGTAGAGCGTCGGTTTCATGTGGTTCTCCATCGTGAGTAGGGTCGATCGGCTGAACGAGGCCAACGCTAGCGGTCATGCCTCGAGGGAGGCATCAGTCGGGACGCCGTTGGCGGCGGAAAGCAGCGGAAGCGAGCTGTCAGACGGAGGACTACAGGACGGATACATTTCCGGCATGAAAGACCTGCTGCGAACGACCGCCGACCGCGCGGCCCGGTATCTCGCCTCCTTGAAGGAGCGGAGCGTTGCTCCCACACCCGAGGCCCTCGCCAACCTGGCACGGCTCGACGAGCCGTTCCCCGAGCATCTTACCGACGCAGCGAGCGTGATCGCGCTGCTCGACGAAGTCGGATCGCCCGCGACGATTGGCTCCGCGGGTGGACGCTTCTTCGGCTTCGTGGTCGGCGGGTCGCTCCCGGCCACCGTGGCGGCGAGCAGCCTCGCGGCCGCGTGGGATCAGAACGCGGGGATCGTCGCCCTGTCGCCCATCGCCGCGCGCCTGGAAGAGGTGGCGATGCGCTGGCTGCTCGACGTGCTGGGGCTGCCGCGGGCCGCGGGCGTAGGGTTCGTGACTTGCGCCACGCAGGCGAATTTCTCCGGGCTAGCGGCGGCGCGGCATGCCCTGCTGGCGCGGCGCGGCTGGAACGTCGAGACCAGAGGGTTATTCGGCGCGCCGCCGATCACCGTCGTGGTGGGCGAGGAGGTCCATGTGAGCGTCCTTAAGGCGCTCACGCTGGTCGGCCTGGGACGCGAGCGCGTGATCCGCGTCCCGGTGGACGGCCAGGGGAGGATGCGCGCCGACGCGCTGCCACCGCTCGACGACAGCACGCTGGTCTGTCTGCAGGCGGGCAACGTGAATACCGGCGCCTTCGATCCAGCAGACGAGATCATTCCGCGGGCCAAGGCGGCGGGCGCCTGGGTGCACGTGGACGGGGCGTTCGGGCTGTGGGCAGCGGCAGCGCCGGACCGGGCGCACCTGGTTCAGGGCTACGCCGCGGCCGACTCGTGGGCGATCGACGCGCACAAGTGGCTCAATGTGCCGTACGACAGCGGCATCGTCATCGTGCGCGACCCGCGGGATCTCTATGCGGCGATGGCGGTGAATGCGCCCTATCTGGTGATCGGCGAAACGCGCGAGCCGGAGCATTACACACCCGAGTTCTCGCGGCGGGCGCGCGGCATCGAGGTGTGGGCCGCGGTGCGCTCGCTCGGCCGCCAGGGCGTGGCCGACCTGATCGAGCGCACCTGCCGTCACGCGACGCGCTTCGCCGAGGGCCTGCGCGACGCCGGGTACGAGATCCTCAATGACGTGGTGATCAACCAGGTGCTGGTGTCGTTCGGCGACGCCGAGCTGACTCGCCGTGTCATCGCGGGGGTGCAGGCGGACGGCACGTGTTGGGCGGGCGGGACGGTGTGGCAGGGACGCACGGCCATGCGCATCAGCGTCTCGTCGTGGGCGACGACGGAGGACGATGTCGAGCGGAGTCTGGCGGCCATGCTGCGGATGGCGGCAGAGGTGCAGGCGGCGGCGGCGCCTTAGACACTCCGGGCGTGCGAGGGCGAGGGAGCAACGGCTCGCTCCCTCGCCTTCACACCGGTTCACGTGATCCGAGACGCCGCAGGTCGTTAGTGTCCGATCGGATGCGTCGTGGGGAGCGCCTTCCCGATGGACGTCGCCGCGGCCGAGCACTCGGGGTGGCCGAACCCGCTGGCGCTCACGCCGTTCGTGAAGTCGTAGATGATGTTGTCGTCCTTACCACCGTCCGCCACACCGGCCGGCACGTGATCGAGCCCGAGGTTGTAGCGCATCTTCCACGCGATGTTGTGATCCGCGCAGGAGGCGTCGCCGCTCACGCCGAGGCCGCCGACGAGCGTCCCATGGTCGTCGTACAGCGGCAGGCCGCCCCCGAACACGTTGGTCCCCCCGATGCGCTTCCCCACCATGAAGTCCTGCGGGGTGCCGTAGTCGGCCGCGTCACCGCCATAGGCGACGTCATCGTTGGTGGGGTTGGCTTCCTGGAGACCGAACAGGGTTCCGCCGGGCTGCGTGGCGGCGTAGAGATTGGCGGTTGAAAGGGCGAGATGCGGCAGGCTGAAGGCGTTCGCAGTGTTCGCCTTCTGGGCCGCGATCACCCGGCTGCCCGGCCACTGGTCGGTCGCCGTGGCTCCGGTGAACACGACGGCGACGACGAGGCCGTTGCGATCCACCACGGCCGCCCACATGTCGAGATTGAAGCCGCCATTGTCCTCGTGCCGGGCTTCGAGCAGCGCCGCCTTCAACGGATCGAACCCGGCGATCCGACGCAGGTTCAGGTCGAGTCTGGGGCCGCTGATGCTGTTGTCGCTGCATGCCGTCAGCGCGGCGAGCCCGCACGCGGCGATGCCGAGCCGAGCCAGCTTGGGTGTAACGCGATGGAGACTGAGCATGGGCGCGATCCTCCGGGTGGATGGGTGACGTCGCGACCCGGGTTCTGGACGGCTTGTCGGAATCGGAGTGGCGTCGGAGCAGCGGCGTCAGGGCGAGGGCGAGGAGGCCGTTCCCGGGCCGGGCGATGAAAATGGCACGCGGCCCCGGCATCTGCAACGCGGGTCCCCTCGATCGCGGCGCCGGCGCTACCGCGACCCGCGCTCCCGCCGCTCCCCGCACGCCGCCGCCATGCGACCGAGCAGTCCATCGGGAGCCGCGCTCACGAATTCACCCGAGCGCGAGCCCTTACCCCACGTGTTCGTGATGGCGGCGACCACGACACCCTGATCGGGAAATACGGCAATGCCGGCCTGAACGCCGGCGTTGGATCCACTGATGGTGATGCGGCGCGGCGGTCCTGCCAGGCCGCTGATGAACCAGCCGAACGCCATCGGCGAGGGGCCGCTCGCACTGGGCACCGGGGTCGTGAGCAGCCGATAGGCGGAATCCGACAGGAAGCCCGGCGCCAGCACCGCGGCCCCCAGGCGCACCAGGTCTTCGGCGGTCGAGTTGAGGTTCCCGCCCGCCATGTTGTGGCTGTAGTCCCACTCGGGGACGCGCACCGGCTGCGTCAGCTCGGCGAAGGTCGTCAGGTCGTAGAACGAATAGCGGCGGGCGCGGAGCGGCAGCACTGCGCGGACATCGTCGAACCCGGTGGCGCCGAGGCCGAGCGGACGCAGCACGGACTCGGTGACCCACTGCTGGTAGGACATTCCGGCGGCGGCTTCGATCGCCGCACCCAGCAGGTTGTAGCCGGGGCTCGAGTAGTGGTACCCGGAGCCGACCGCGGCGACGAGCGTGTCGTCCTGGAAGAGCGGGAGCACGTCCTTCACGTCGTCGAAATGGCGGGCGTACAGGACGGGCCCGCGCTCGCTACCCCAGTGCCGCAGGCCGGCGAGGTGCGCGGCGAGTAGCCGCGGCGTGATCGGCAGGCCCGGTTTCACCGGAAAGGTCGGCACGTAACGCTGGGCGGGCGCGTCAAGGTCGAGGCGCCCGCGCTCCCACAGCTCGAGCAGCGCCAGGCCCGTCACGGCCTTGGTGACGCTCGCGATGCCCAGGATGGTGCGGGGCGTGACTCGCGCGCTGTCCTCCAGGTCGGCGAAACCGAAGCCGCGCGAGTAGACGAGACGTCCGCCGGCGCGCACCGCGACTTGGACGCCCACGTTTTGCTGGCGCGCCTGCAGCTCGGCGATGACCTGTCGGATGCGCGCGGTGTCGCACCCCTGAGCGCGCGACCCTTGTGCGATCAGCAGGAGCAGCACTGGAATCGTCATGCGATCGTCCTCTTGGACATGCGACGCCGCGAGAACGTTGCCCCGGCGAGCCACGAAGCTACGACGAGCCCGCCCCACCTGCGCTTTACCACCAGTTGACCCCCGTGCGGTAATCTGGCCGGTGACTCTCACAGGAGCGCACATGCGCGCCGCCCGCTCGTTGCTTTGCACATTGGTCGTCATCCCCTTGAGACTCACCGCCCAGGCCGAACCCACCACTGCGCCCGGTGACCGGGTGCGTGTCGTGGCACCGGTGGTGAGCAAGGCCTCGCTCACCGGCACCTTCGTTTCGCAACGGTCGGATACGCTGTGGCTGGAGGTGGCGGGCAGGCCGGGACCGCTCGCCATTCCGTTCACGGCCATCCGGCGGCTCGAAGCGAATCGCGGCCGGCATTCGAACGTGCTCACCGGCCTTCTCGTGGGGCTGGGGGTCGGCGCGGCCGGCGGCGCGATCGGAGGAGCGGCCTGCGGGGAATCGTTTCTCTGCCCGGGTCCAGGGGCTGGCGCAGTCGTGGGCGCTCTAGTCCTCAGCATTCCCGGGCTCGTGATCGGCGCTCTGACGCACTCCGAGCGGTGGGAAAGCGTTCCGCTGAGCGGCGTGAGCGTCAGCCCCGTCCGCGGCGGTCCCGGGGTGACGTTGGCCCTGACCCTGCGGGTCCCCTGACCGCACGTCAGCCCGACGCTCGATCGGGATAGGGGGTAGCGGCTGGTGGCCGCTACTCCCCTCGCGCCGCTGATCTGTCGTAGTCCCCCCTCTCCTCACGCCGTTCGTCTTCTCCGTGCCTGAGCTGTTGCAGCCGCTCTGACGGATGGTTGTTCGGAAGCTGTCAGAGGGCGTCGATTTCCCTTGTGAGGCCCGCGCGCCCCGGGCATGTTCGGCCCCACACCTCAGAAGAAAGCCATGACACCACTGCATGTGATGGTGGGGCTGCCGATCGCCCTTGCCAGCGTGACCGCGCCGGCCCGCGTCGAGATCGAGACCCCCGAGCCCCCGATAGTGGCGGTGATCGACTCGCAGCGCGTCCTGATCTACGAGCTCCACATCACGAGCTTCGCCCGGACGCCCCTCGAGCTGCGCCGCATCGAGGTGCTCGGCAGGCCGGCGCTGCCCCTCGCCACCTATCGGGACAGCGCACTCGTCGCACTGCTCCAGACGGTCGGCGGGATGCACGAGCCGGCGCACGATGGGGCGCGCCTCGAGCCGGGGCGACGGGTCGTCGCGTACCTGTGGGTGCCAGTGCCCGGTCACGGCGCCGTGCCGGACACTCTGGTGAACCGTATCGTGGTTTCATCCGCGGATTCGGCCGCTCTGCCGCAAGACGAGACGGTCGCCGAGGCGCGTGTGCCGGTGCGGCGCGCGGAGGCCGTGGTGCTCTCCCCACCGCTTCCCGCAGGCATCTGGTTGGCCGGCGACGGGCCGTCGAACGATTCTCCCCACCGTCGCGCGCTGGCCGCGCTCGCGGGCCGGACCTACATCGCGCAGCGCTTCGCCATCGACTGGATGCTGGTCGGCCCAACGGCGATACCCACCGGGACGACGCTACGCGGAACGAAAACTATTGGGGATTCGACCAGCCCGTGTTCGCCGTCGCGGATGGCGAGGTGACGGAGGTCGTGGACAGCATTCCCGACCACGCGCCCCATGTGCTGCCGGGGACGGTGACGCTCGCGAACATCGCCGGAAACCACGTCATCCTGAGGATTGCGCCCCATCG
>DATNOR010000126.1:0-6717 GCA_035601235.1 Gemmatimonadales bacterium | reverse complement strand
CCCCAGGCGATTTCCCCCGAGAGACACAGGCCGTCGAGCCACAGCGGGTCGTACTCGCCCACCCGGGCGGGGAGCACGTCGGTCTCCCACGCCCCCGCCGGCGCCTCGAAGCCGTCGAGCAGCTCGAGCACCGCCGCCAGTCCGTCCGGGCCCTCGGCGCAGGCTTCGGGGGTGAGCCGCTGCCAGCGGAGCAAGAAGCGCATGAAGTCGGCGGCGCTGACGGGCTCGATCTCCTGACGCAACCGGTCGAGCGTGTACCGATGGATGCGCGCGAGGAGCCGGCGCTCGCACCACTCGAGCTGCGCGACGCCGGGCGTGAACTGGCCCCGCAGCACGAATCCCTCGTGCTCGAGGGCGCCGAGCGCGAAGTCCACGTCGGACGGGGGCACGCCGAGCGCCGCGGCGATCCCGTCGGCCGTGGTGGGCCCCACGACCTCGAGCCGGCCCCGCACCAGTTCCCGCAGGGCGTCCTCCCGGGTCCACGTCCTGGCGCGGTCGCGCTCGGGCACCACGACCGCCGGCTCGTACCGAGTACCAGCGAATGCAGCCTCAATTAGAGGCACGCGCTCCGTGGCGATCCACAGCCGGGGCTCTCGCAGCAGGGCGGCCGCGCGTCCGGCCCGCGCCAGCTCCTCGAACCACACGTGCGATTCCGCATTCCGCATTCCGCATTCCGCACTCGTCAGGGCGCCGCTGACGAGTAACGCATCGTGGAGTTCGTCGGCGGAGCGGGCGTCCGGCCATGCTTCGTCTCTCACGCGATCGATCGCCGCCTGATCGAGCCGGCCCAGCTCTTCCGCCGTCTTCACGTCGAGGCCGCGGCGGGTGATCACCGCCTGGGTGCGGCGCTCCTCCAGCGGGGCGTCGTCCAGGAACGCGTAGGGCTTGGCGTTGATCACCTCGTGCGACAAGGGCGACGGCTCGGTCGTGTCGCGCGCCACCAGCTGGCAGCGCCCGGCTTCCATCTCCTCGAGCACCCGCTTCAGGCCCGGGAAGTCCATCGCTTCGAGCAGGCAGTCCTGGATGGTCTGCTGCACCAGCGGATGGTCGGGAATCTCGCGATCGCCCACCAGGTTCTCCGGACAGGCGAGCTGATCGGGGAAGACGGCGGCCACCAGGTCCTCCGCCTCCATGCGCTGGAGCGGCGTGGGCACTTTCTTGCCTCCGCGGGCGCGCAGCACCGCCAGCGCCCGCGTCGCGTTCCAGCGCCAGCGCGTGCCGAACATCGGCGCGTCGAGCATCGCCTGCACCAGCAGCTGTTCGGCGGTGGCCGGCTTGAGGTACTGGAACACGTCGTCGAGCGGGAAGCTGTGGTGTGGCCCGAGCGAGATCACGATCGCGTCCTCGGTGGCGGCCGCCTGCAGCTCGAAGTTGAAGCTGCGGCAGAACCGCTTGCGCAAGGCCAGGCCCCAGGCGCGGTTCACCCGGCTCCCGAACGGCGCGTGCAGTACCAGCTGCATCCCGCCCGCTTCGTCGAAGAAGCGCTCCAGCACCAGCGTCTGCTGTGTGGGAATGACGCCGAGGATCTTGTGCGACGCGTCGAGGTACTCGACGATCTGCCGCGCCGCGGCCTCGGGCAGGCCGGGGATCTCCGCGCCGAGCCAGGCGATCGCGTCCCCCGCATTCCCCAGCCGTCCCGCGATGTCCTGACGCAGCCGCGAAACCTGCACCGACAGCTCGGGGGTGCGCCCGGGTGCTTCGCCGGTCCAGAAGGGGATGGAGGGCGGCTGCCCCTGGGCGTCCACCACCCGCACCTGGCCCGATTCGATCTTCTGGATCAGGTACGAGCTGTTGCCCAGCTGGAAGATGTCGCCCGGCATGCTCTCGATGGCGAAGTCTTCGTTGAGCGTGCCGACGAACGTCTCCGTCGGCTCGAGAATCACGCGATAATCACCGACGTCGGGGATCGCGCCCCCCGAGGTGAGCGCGGCCAGCCGCGCACCGCGCCGGGCCTTGAGGCGCCGATTCACACCGTCGTAATGCACGTACGCGCCGCGGCGGCCGCGCCGGGTCGTGAACCCGTCGGCCAGCATCTGCACCACGGCATCGAAGTCCTTGCGCGCGAGACCGCGGTACGGGTAGGCTCCGCGCGCCAGCTCGTAGAGCGCGTCTTCGTCCCACTCCTCGCACGCCACCGCCGCGACCACCTGCTGCGCGAGAATGTCGAGCGGGTGGTCGGGGATGATCAGCCGGTCGAGCTCGCGCTCGCGCGCCGCCCGTAGCAGCGCCGCGCACTCTATCAGCTCGTCGCGCGACAGGGGGAACACGCGTCCCTTGGGGACCGCGGCCAGGTGATGGCCCGAGCGGCCCACCCGCTGCAGCAGCGTGGCGATCGAGCGGGTGGAGCCGATCTGGCACACGAGATCCACCGCGCCGATATCGATGCCCAGCTCGAGCGAGGCGGTCGCCACCAGCGCCTTGAGCTTCCCCTCCTTGAGGCGGGTTTCCGCGTCGAGCCGCTTTTCCTTGGAGAGGCTGCCGTGGTGCGACGTGACTTGGTCCGGGCCCAGGCGCTCGGACAGATGCAGCGCCAGCCGCTCCGCCAGCCGCCGGGTGTTCACGAACACCAGCGTCGTACGGTGCTCCGAGATCAGCTGCACCAGCCGCTCGTAGATCTCGTCCCATACCTCGGCCGCCATGACCGCCTCGAGCGGCGACGACGGGATCTCGATCGCGAGATCGAGCGTGCGGGCGTGGCCGGAGTCGATGATGCTCGGGCCTCGGGAATCGGGACTCGGGACTCGAGGGGTGCCGACCAGGAACTGGGCGATGTCCTCGATGGGCTTTTGCGTGGCCGAGAGCCCGATGCGTTGGAGGCGACGGCCGGCCAGGTGCTCCAGCCGCTCGAGCGTCAGCGCGAGGTGGCTGCCGCGCTTGTCGCGCGCCACGGCGTGAATCTCGTCCACGATCACGGTCCGGAGGCCGCGCAGCATCTCGCGCGCGCGCTCCGAGGTGAGAATGAGGTAGAGCGATTCGGGCGTGGTCACGAGGATGTGCGGCGGTCGCCGCACCATCTCCTGGCGCGCCGGCGCCGGTGTATCGCCGGTCCGCACCAGGGTGCGGATCTCCACGTCGGGGAGACACAACCCTTCCAGCGTGTGGCGGATCTCCGCCAGCGGCTCGGCCAGGTTCTTCTGGACGTCGTTCGAGAGCGCCTTCAAGGGCGAGACGTACACCACCTGCGTCCCGTCGCCGAGCGTGCCGTCGAGCCCCTGGCGGAGCAACGAATCGATCGCCGCCAGGAAGGCGGCGAACGTCTTGCCGGATCCCGTGGGCGCCGCGATCAGGGCGTCCCGCCCGGCCTGGATCAACGGCCACGCGCGCCGCTGTGGCTCGGTCGGCTCGCGGAAACGCGACGCGAACCAGCGCTCGATGGCGGGGTGGAAGCCGGCGAGGGACATACCCGAAATATGGCTCGGTTAACCCGGGGCGGCGCCCCGGGGTCAGCCGCCCGGAATCCCCTCGAGCGTCAGTCCCCGCGCCGCCGCGATCCGCTCTATCGTCTCGCCGATCTTGTTGTTGGGCGTGGACGCACCGGCGGTGACGCCGACGGTCAGCGGGCCCGGCGGCAGCCACGCGGTCACGCGCCGCTCGGCATGAGCGCCCACGGGGCGAAACCGGATGGCGTCCCCCGCGGGATCGATGCACGCCGCGTCTTCGATGTGATAGGTGAGCACCTTCTCCTGGCAGATGGCCGCCAGGTGGGTGGTGTTGCTCGAGTTGTATCCGCCGATCACCACCATCACGTCGAGCGGCTCCGCGATCAGCTTCAATACCGCGTCCTGGCGATCCTGCGTGGCCGAGCAGATGGTGTCGAAGGTGCGGAAATGCTCGGGCACGGCTGCGTCGCCGTACCGCTTGGCCAGCGCCTTCCTGAGCTCCGCCGCGATGGCGAGCGACTCGCCCGACAGCATCGTGGTCTGATTGGCGACGCCCACACGGACGAGATCGCGATCCGGGTCGAACCCGGGGGACATTCTTCCGTCGAACAAACCCACGAACCGCTCGCCGCTCCCCACGCCCTCGATGAACGCGCACACCTCGCGCGCCTCGGCCATGTCCCGCACCACGAGATACCTGCCACCCGGGTAGCGGGTGACCTGGCTGCACGTCGCCTTGGTCTCCTCATGATAATGCTTGCCATGGATGATCGCGGTGAACCCGTCCTTGGCGTACGACTCGACCCGCTTCCACACGTTGAGGACGGAGCCGCAGGTGGTGTCCACCAGCACGCACCCGATCGCGCGCAGCCGCTCGAAGTCCTGCACCGTGACGCCGAACGCCGGCAGCAGCACGACGTCGCCGGCGGTGACGCTCCCGAAGTCGAACTCGCCGCCTTCGGGCCGATGCAGGAACTCGACGCCCATAGCCCTGAGCTTGGCGTTGACGTGGGGATTGTGGATGATCTCGCCGACCAGGAGCAGCCGACGGCCGGGGAACTTGGTGCGGGTCTCGTAGGCGTACTCGACAGCGCGGTCCACACCGTAGCAGAAGCCGAACTCACGCGCGAGCTTGAAGCTGAGGTCACCGAGCGTGAGGGCGTACCCCTGGGCGCGGATCCGGTCCACCACCCGGCTGTGGTAATCGGCGGCCAGGGCGCCTTCGATGTCGCCCTTGAGGCCGAATCCGCGCCGGAAGTAAGTCTGCTCCACGGCGTCAATCTAACCGGACGCTGGACCCCGCGCGCACGGCGTCCATGACGCGCTGCACGGCCCAGCCGTCGTGGAACGTGGCGGCCGTTCCCGTGGCGGGCCGCCCTTCCAGCACGGCGACCAGATCCCGCATGAGCCGCACGAACGAGCGGGCCCACATGTTGTTCGGCGTGGTTCGCTCCCACAGCTCGTCCGTCGCGCTGGCGTCGGCGAGCGGCGCGCCGGGACGGCCGATTTCGAGACGCGTCTCGCCGGTCAGGACCAGCGTGCCGTCTCGCCCGGTCAGCTGGCCAAAGTGGCCCGGGCCGTGCCCGGACATGGTGGTGAGCGTGATGGTGGCGATGACGCCGCTCGCGAGCCGCAGCACACAGCTTGCGTAGTCGTCCGCGGTCACGGCGCGTCGCACGCCCTGCTCGTCGACGCGGGTCGGCACGAGCGTCGCCGTCCGGCCGCTCACCTCCACGACCTCGCTCGCCGTCCAAAAGCGGCACAAATCGATGAGATGGGAGCCGACGGCGCCCAGGATGCCACCGCCGCGCGCGGCGTCGTACCACCAGGTCCAGGGTGCGTCGGCGGCCTGGGGACGGCCGTCGCCCCGCAGGTACGGCCGCAGCACCAGCTCCAGGTGCAGCAGGGGACCGATCGCCCCCTCGCGCAGCAGCCGCAGCGCCGCCACGCGGTTCGGCTCGTAGCGCAGCTCGTGGTCGATGCGTGCGAGGCCCGGGCTGCGCTCCGCCACCTCGACCATGCGGGCCGCCTGGCGCGTGTCGAGCGCCATGGGCTTCTCGCACAGCACGTGCTTCCCCGCTTCGAGCGCCGCGATCGCCTGACGCGCGTGGCAGTCGGGGGTGGACGAGACCAGCACCAGATCTACGTCGCTCGCGCGGGCCAGCTCTTCCCCGCTGCCGAAGGCGTGCGGGAGAGCGAACTCGGCGGCGACCGCGCGGGCGCGCTCCAGGCTGCCGCTCGCGATTGCCGTGACCGTCACCCCCGGCACGAGGCGCAGCGCCGGGAGCTGGACCCGGCGGGCGAACCCGGTGCCGATGATCCCGATGCGCACGCTCACAGCTGGGAGCGGCACGAGACGGTGTCCACGCCGACCGGCACGGCGTCGAACGTCGCCTCGACTGCCATGCGCGTCGCCGTCAGGGTTTCGCCGCCGGTGCCCCGGGCCACGAGCGCGACCACGCTGTCGGCCCGCGTGACCCAGACCGTGCCGCTGTCGAGCGGTGCGCCGCGCGCCGCGTCAGCGAGCATGAAGCGCACGCCCACCGTCGCGCCCCGGGGAGTCAGCGTGTCGCCGCGCTGCAGCAACGGCCACGTGCCGATCGTCAGCGAGTCCGCGGTGCGCAGCCACACCACGACGCCGTTGCCGCCGTTCACGCCCTGGAGCAGGATGCCGCCGCGGATCTGTCCGTGGGGACCGCTGCAGCGAAACGCGCGCACCGGCGCGTCGATCCGCACGGTGTCCTTGCCCTGCCGCGTCAGGATCACATGGACGCGCGGCTCGTGGCGGGGCGGCCGGCACCAGGCGGTGCCGAGCACGCTGAGGGCGAGCGCAGCGGCCCCCCAGCCCTTCAGGCGGGTGCCCCCCTCCCCTTGTCGGGCGGCGACGGCACGCCCAGCAGAGCGCGGGCGGCCGTGGGGGTGAGCGTATGGGGGGCGAGCGCCTGCACGAGCCCCGCCGGCAGCGGCTCGGGACGAAGTCGCTTGCGGTCCACACACACGAGCACCATCCAACCGGCGGCGCCGAGCACGGTTGGGCCGTCGCGCAGCACGTCGAAGTTGAGGGTCATGGACTTGGTCCCCACGCGGCCGACGTAGGTCGCTACGCGGAGCCGGTCGTCGAGGCGGGCCGGCCAGTAGAACTCGCTATGGACGGCCTTGCGGGGGAGGAAGATGTCGTAGCGGTCGAATACGCGGGCGTACGCCAGGCCACACGCGCGGAACAGCTCCGTCTCGGCGATCTCGAAGAAGCGGACGTAGGAGCCGTAGAAGATGATCCCGGCGAAGTCGACGTCGGACCAGCGGACGTATTCCTCGATGACGTAGGGCGTGGCCGGCA
>DATNOR010000125.1:0-2029 GCA_035601235.1 Gemmatimonadales bacterium | reverse complement strand
CGGCCGGCGTCGATCCACGAGTTGTACCTGGCGCGCGGTCGCGGGGAGGTCCCCGCGTTCACCACGCCGGCCATGAACATCCGCGTGCTGGCCTACGACTCCGCGCGCGCCGTGTTCCGCGCCGCGCAGCGGCTCGACGTGGGGGCGCTCATCTGCGAGATCGCCCGCTCGGAGATCGGCTACACGGAGCAGCGCCCCGCCGAGTACGTGGCGGTGATGACCGCCGCGGCGCTGCGCGAAGGCTTCACCGGGCCGCTCTTCATCCAGGGCGACCACGTGCAGGTGAACGCCAAGAAGTACGCCGCCGACCCCGAGGCCGAGCTGCAGGCGCTGCGCGCGCTCATCGAAGAAGAGCTGCACGCCGGGTTCTACAACATCGACGTGGATACGTCGACGCTGGTGGACCTCTCGCAGGCCACGCTTCCCGAGCAGCAGCGCGTCAACTACGAGCGTGCCGCCGAGCTGACCAAGTTCATCCGCGATCGGGAGCCCGAGGGGGTAACGGTGTCGGTGGGCGCCGAGATCGGCGAGGTGGGCGGCAAGAACTCGGACGTGCACGAGCTGAAGGCGTTCATGGACGGCTACGTGCAGACACTCAAGCGCCTGGGCCAGTATACGGGAATCAGCAAGATCTCCGTGCAGACGGGCACGAGCCACGGCGGCGTGGTGCTGCCCGACGGATCGATCGCCAAAGTGCAGCTCGACCTCGAGGCGCTGCAGGCATTGTCGCGCGACGCGCGCGCCAAGTACGGCCTGGGCGGAGCGGTGCAGCACGGGGCCTCCACCCTCCCGCCCGACGCCTTCAGCCAATTCCCCAAGTGCGAGGCGATCGAGATTCACCTGGCGACCAACTTCCAGAGCATCGTGTTCGACCACCCGAAGCTGCCCGCCGCGTTGCGGCGCGAGCTGCAGGAATGGGTGAAGGTCGAGTGCAAAGACGAGTGGAAGAAGGGCGATACCGAGGAGCAGTTCTACTACAAGAGTCGCAAGAAGGCGATCGGTCCGTTCAAGCAGCGCCTGTGGGACTTGCCCGGCGATGTCCGGGCCGCCATCGCCGCCGACCTCGAGAAGACGTTCGCGTTCCTGTTCGAGCAGCTGCGCGTGATCAACACGCGGGCGGTCACCGATCGGTTCGTGCGGCCGCCGCTCCAGTCGCACGCGCAGCCGCGCCCCGTCGCGGTGGCGGCCCCCGACGACCTCGAGGCGGGCGAGTGAGCGAGCAGAGCACCGGGTTCGGGCCGTTCCTGTTCGGCGTGGTGATCGGGGCGGCGCTGGGCTTCCTGTTCGCTCCCGAGGCGGGCGCCGCGTCGCGTACCAAGCTGGCGCGCCGGGTGCGGGAGCTCGCGGCCGAAAAGCTCGACGAGCTGGGCGAGCTGGCCAGATCCGAAGACGCCGACGAGGAGCACGAGGAGGCGCCGACGCCCCGTGCCGCACTGGCGCGCCGGCTCACCGACGCCAAGCGCCGCCGCCGCGTCGCCCGGCGCGGGGGCGTGGAGGAGGAGGACGAGCCCGTCGCGTGAACGCCCAGGGCGGCTGGCACCGGTCGCCGACCGGCGTCGTGCGCCGCACCCTGGAAGCGGCCTTTGAAGACAACATTCCCTTTCTCGCGGGCGCCCTGTCGTTCGACCTGCTGCTCACCATCATTCCGTTCGTCGCGGTGCTGCTGGCGGCCCTCGGGTACCTGGTGGAGCATCAGGTCACCACCCAGCGGGTGGACTTGCACGAGCTGCTCGCCCGCCTGCTCCCCACGACGCTGGGAGGCGGCACCGACGCCGCGTTCGCGCAGGTCGAGGCCGCCCTGGGCGGCGTCATGCGTCACCGCGTGCGCATCACCGCGGTCGCGCTCCCCCTGTTCCTCTGGTTCTCCACCCGCCTGTTCGGCGGATTACGCGCCGCCTTGAACGAAGTCTTCGACACCGACGAGCGGCGCCCCTGGCCCATGGCCAAGCTGCTCGATCTCTCCATGGTGCTCGGCACCGGGGCGCTGCTGGTGCTGAGCAGCCTGCTCACCGCCTGGGAGGCGCGCAAC
>DATNOR010000124.1:0-13223 GCA_035601235.1 Gemmatimonadales bacterium | reverse complement strand
GCCTTGATCTTGGGCGCCACATCGAGCGCGAGGTTGATGTTCTCCGTCCACACGCTCGCGGCGAGCCCGTAGGGCGTGTTGTTGGCCAGCTCCACCGCCTCCGCCGGCGTGCGAAACGTCATCGACACGAGCACCGGTCCGAAGATCTCGACCTGGGCGATCGTGGCCGCGGGCGCCACGTTGGTGAAGAGCGTCGGCGGATAGAAATAGCCGTCGCTGGGGCAGGCCCACGACGGCTGCCACAGCGTCGCTCCCTCTTCCACCCCGCGGCTCACCAGCGTACGGATGCGTTCGAGCTGCACCGGCGCGACGATCGCGCCCATGTCAATTGCCTTGTCGAGCGAGGGACCCACCCGCAGCTTCTCCATGCGCGCGCGCAGCTTCGCGACCAGCCGCTCGGCAATCCCCTCGTGTACCAGCAGCCGCGACCCGGCGCAGCACACCTGCCCCTGGTTGAACCAGATCGCGTCCACCACACCCTCGACCACGCTGTCCAGATCGGCGTCGTCGAACACGATGAACGGGCTCTTGCCGCCGAGCTCGAGCGAGAGCTTCTTGCCGGAGCCCGCCGTCGCCTTGCGGATCAGGCGTCCGACTTCGGTCGAACCGGTGAACGCGATCTTGTCCACGTCGGGGTGGTTGACGATCAGCTCGCCGGTGCGGCCGTCGCCCGTTACCACGTTGAGCACTCCCGCCGGCAGACCCGCCTCGTGCGCGAGCTCGGCGAGGCAGAGCGCGGTGAGCGGCGTGAACTCGGCGGGCTTGACCACCACCGTGTTTCCGGCGGCGAGCGCCGGAGCCACTTTCCACGCCACCATCAACAGGGGGAAGTTCCAGGGCACGATCTGCCCCACGACTCCCAGCGGCTCGTAGCCCGCGAATTCCGCCTGGGCGAGCTGCGCCCACCCCGCGTGGTGGTAGAAGTGACGCGCGACGAGCGGGATGTCGAGATCGCGCGTCTCGCGGATCGACTTGCCGTTGTCGAGGCTCTCGAGCACCGCCAGCAGGCGCGAGTGCTTCTGTACCGCGCGGGCGAGCGCGTACAAATGGCGCGCACGAGCGTGGCCGGACAATGCGGACCACGCGGGAAAGGCCTTGCGTGCGGCGGCGACCGCCGCGTCCACGTCCGCCGCGCCCGCCTGCGTGACGCGGGCCAGCGACGCGGTCGTGGCCGGATTGATGACGTCGAACCCGTCGCCATTTTTGCTCTTGGTCCATCGCCCGCCGACGAACAGGCCGAACGCGCGGCCGTGCCGCTCCAGCCACTCGAGCGCCGGCTTGTCGCTCTCGGGCGCGGGCCCATACGCCATCGTCTCGAAGATCTCAGAGACTGTCGTCATGTCAGACCATGGGATGACGGTGCGCCGCGGAGTATCGCCCCGTCACGAAGTGCTCGAGCTGTCGCTCGATGTCGGTGAGCAGCGCCGAGGCACCGAGCCGGAACAAGTCGTTACGGAGCCAACGATCGCCCAGTTCCTCTTTCATGAGGATGAGCCAGTCGAGGGCCTGCTTTGCCTTGCGGATCCCGCCCGCCGGCTTGAACCCGACCGCATGGCCGGTGTGCTCGTGGTAATCGCGGATCTGACGCGTCATCACCACGCCGACGGGGAGCGTGGCATTGACCGGTTCTTTCCCGGTCGACGTCTTGATGAAGTCCGCGCCCGCCATCATCGCGACCTGGCTCGCGCGGGCCACGTTCACGTGCGTCGCGAGGTCGCCGGTGCCGAGGATCACCTTCATATGTGTCTGTCCGCACGCCTCCCGGAACGCCCGAATCTCTTCGTACAGCGCCTCCCAGTCTCCGGCGAGCGCATGCGCGCGGGTGATCACCACGTCGATCTCCTGCGCTCCGGCCGCCACAGAGGCGCGAATCTCGTCCACCCGCTGGGGCAGGGGATTGAGCCCCGCCGGGAACCCGGTCGAGACTGCGGCCACCGGGATGCCGGCGCCCTCGAGGGCTGTGACGGCGTCCGAGACGAAGGCGTGGTACACGCACACCGCGCCCACCCTGATTCCCAGGTCGGCGACGCCGAGCGCCTCGATCAGGTCCCGGCGGACGGGTTGGCGCGCCTTGGCGCACAGTCGCAGTACGTTGCCGGCCGTGTCGTCACCCTGGAGCGTGGTCAAATCCATGCAGGTGATCGCCCGCAGCAGCCAGGCGGCCTGCCATTCTTTCTTGACGGTCCGGCGGGTGGGGATGGTGGCGGCGCGGCGCTCCACGGCGCTGCGGTTCACACGTAGCCCGCGCACCAGATCGAGGTCGAGCGGTGTGCCGGGATTGCGGCCGGATTCCGGGACGACGCGCAGCACCCGCTCGGGTGCAATCGCCGTGACCTGCTCGTGTCCCCGTATCGTTTCCATGGCCCAGCTCGGAATCTAAGGCTTCTTCTCCTTGGTCGTGTCCCGCTCGGCTGGGCGATCCTTCGGCGCACGTCGCTCCCGCGCTGGGCGCTCGCGAGCGGGCTTCTCGGCCGGCGTCGGCTGCGGCTGGGGTCGCGCCTTGCTCGCCGGACGCTCGTCCGGTGCGGGTCGCTCGGCGGGCTGCCGGGCCGGGCGCGGACTTTCCGAGCGCTCTGGTTGCCCCGCCCGGTCGGGACGCCCGGCCCGGTCGGGACGCTCCGCCGGCGCCGCCCGCTCGGCCGGGGCGGGCGGGGGCAGTGCGCGTGGCGGCGGGAGCCCTTCGCGGGTGGGACGGAGCACGGGGGTGGGGCGATCCTGCGTCGCGACGGGCACCGCGGGTCGCACCAGCGGCTGGGTTCGGGCCGGCGGCGATTGCCGGCGCAGCGTGCCGAGCGTCGCCTCATCGAGCGGCCGGCCGGGGTGAGTGCGCAGCGCCCGCTCGCGCGCCATGAACGGCACGGGGGGTGGCGGCGGCTCGCGGCGGACGACCACCTCACGCGCGGTCACGACGGGCGGGGGTCGGCGCACCGTCATGATGTCGGGCCGCCCCAGCACACTGTGCCGGTCGGGGACGACGCGCGCGGTGCTGCCCACCACGCGCGCTTGGTCCAGCCGCTCGCGCGGCACGACGATCACGCTCTTGTCCACGGCGCGTGATCGCACGAACGTCTCCTGCGAGACGACCGTGAAGGCGTCCGGAGCGCGGCGATTGCGGTAATTGATGGTCGTCACATTCACGTTCGTCACGTTGATGTTGGTGACGTTGACGTTGGTCACGTTGACGTTGCGGAAGTAGGTATTGCTCACGTGATAGGCCGGTACGTACGGCTCCTCGGGGCCGAGCGGGAACCACGCCACGCCGAAGTTGCGCCCCCTCCCGCCCACGAACACGACGAGCGCGGGTGCGTACACCGGCCGCGCGACGCGCCGGCCCGGCACCCAGACCCACCCGCCGTCCCAGTACACCCAGCGGCCGTAGTGGAACGGCGCGAAGCCCCACGCAGCGTCGTCGACCCACGTCCAGCCCCACGGCTCCACCCATACCCAGCGGCCATAGCGGTACGGCGCCCATCCCACGATCGTGGTACGGGGCGCCCAGACGGGACCGTAGTCCGGTGTGTCACGCCATTCGCCATTGTCGTCGAGATCTTCGTGGCCGATCGTCTCGCGCGACACGTACCGCGACGAGCGAGAGTCGTCCCAGCGGCGGTCGCGCGTGGAGCACCAGTCCTCCCACTCGTCCGCCCGCGCCGCGTCGCGGATGTCGTAGCTGGGCGAGTCGCCACCCGCGACGACCGCCGCGTCCCCCGCGTGCACCGGAAAGACCGAGCCGGCGGCGGTGACGTCGGCCTGGCCGTGGCGCACGGTGACGGTGGTGGTGTCGCCGGTCGCGTCGACGTCCACGCGGTAGGTACCGGGGTGGAGCAGCGAGACCGCGCCGGTCGGTGTGTCGATCTCGAAGCTATCGTCGTCCCCGAGGTCGCGCACGCGCACTTCGAGCGAGCCTTGCGACAGGCGTACCTGGGTGGTGCGGTCGTCGAGCGCCAAGAAACCGAACGCGCTTTGCGGGGCGAGCCGAATGGCGTTCGAGCCGACGGTCAGCTCCGCGCGCGCATCGGCGTCGGTCCAGAGGTGGTCGCCCCCGTGCAGCGGATAGTTGATGGTGGCGTCGGTCCAGTCGTCCACGGTGCCGGGACGGAACGAGACGCTGCCCGAGAGGAAGCTGAGCCGGCCGACCCGGCTGGGAGGATCGTCGTCCGGTCGGTCGGCCTGACGGGGCGTGGGCAGCAGGACCAGGACGAGGGCCGGCGTGATGAAACGGGCGACGCGCATGGGGCGATCTCCTGTGGGCGAGCCGCCCAAGGATAAGGCGTTCTCGGCCAGGGACCAAATCGGGTTTCTCTCACGGGCCGGCGTTGGCGGCGACAAGACGCTCTTTCTCTTAACTTTCAGCCGGCTTCCCTCCGAGCGATGTCAATGCGTCCGCCGTACGCCGCCCTGCTGTTCCTCTCCGCGTACACGACGTCCGGTCCGGAGCCCCTGCGGGTCCTCCGGACCGCGCCCGTCGACGACGCTGCGCCGACCAGCGTGGTGACCGTCACGTTCGATCGGCCGGTCGCCGGCTCACTCGACCGAACCGTGGACCCGAAGGCAATCTTCACGATCACCCCCGCCTTGAAGGGCCGGCTCGAGTGGCGGGACCCGGTGACGATCCGATTCACGCCCGTCGCGCCGCTCGCCTCGAACAGCGAGTATACCGTTACGGTGGCGAACACGTTCGCCGCGATGGACGGGAGCCGGCTCGAAGGTCCGTATCACTTTACGTTCCGCGTTCGCGGGCCGCGCCTGCTCGCCGGCTCGCCCGTGAGCGGCAACCGCCATCCCAGATTCGTCACGCCGGCGACCCGGTTCGAGCTGGTGTACAGCGCGCCCGCCGACCTCGAGCGACTCGCCGCGATCACCCACGTCGAATTCAACGGATCGTGCGCCGGGCGCCGTGTGATCCGCCTGAAGCCGGTGGACCAGCGGGCGATCACCTCAAAGGACTCCTGGGAATACAAGGAGGCGGGCGGCTACCAGCGGGACCGGACGACCGATAGCCTGCGGCGCGTCGTGTCGCTCATGCCGGAAGCGCCGCTCCCCCCGGCGTGCGCGGGCGCACTGGTCGCCCAGTCGATTCTGGACGCAGAGGGCACGAGCGCCTACGTGCGCTGGGACTTTCAGACGTATGGCCCGTTGCGGTTGCTGAACGCCGGGTGTCTCTCGCGCCCGGGCACCCGCTGCCCCACGGGACCGCTCAAGCTGGAGTTCAGCACGCCCGTGCGCGGCGCGAGCGTGCTGCGACACGTCAAGACCGAGCCCGGGCTGTCGTTCGGGGTCAGCGACACGTCGCAAGAGTCCGCGACGTGGATTCTCGAAGCGGCCTTGAAACCGCGCACCGAATACAGGGTGGTGGTGGACACGACCGTGACCGACGTCTTCGGGCAGCGCTTCACCGGCAACGGAGTGGCGCCATTCACGACGACCGGCTATGCCCCCGCCGTGGAGTACGCGTACGGTCGCATGCTCATCGAGCGAACGGGATTTCGCACGCTCGCCGTCCGGCATGTCAACGTGGATACGCTGGTCGTGACGCTCGCGCCCGTGCCGGACAGCCTCGAGGGCGTGGTGCTTCGCTCGTACGGGTGGAACTTCGAGGAGTTGTGGGCGAAGCTCGCCCCCGGTGCCACGACGCGCAAAGTAACAGTGAAAGGCGACGCCGACCGACCGATGGTGACCGGCGTCCGCCTGCCCGCCTACAACGCTGCGCGACCCGCCAATCCGACTCTTACCGCCATCCGCATCACGAGCCCGCGGGCCGACACCGTGCACCGCGAGCCATGGGCCCAGCGCCAGCCGACGGCCATCGTGCAGGTCACGGACCTCGGTGTGCACGCGCGGATCGGCGCGGAAGAGGGCGTGGTGTGGGTGACCGGTGTGAGCGACGGCCGTCCGCGAGCCGGGGCGCGCGTGGCCCTGTACGACAGCCGCGGCCGGCCCCGCGCCACCGCAACTACGGATGCCGAGGGACTGGCGCGCCTGACGGGGCTCAAGCCCGATACGGCCCAAGGCAGCGAAGAGCGCCGTTACTACGGCGGGTTCGACGGCTACGTCGGCGCGGCGCTCGGGACCGACCGTGCCGTCGTTCCCGTGAGCGCATACGACGCGGACCTCTCCCCGTGGCGCTTCCACGTCTCGAGCGCGTGGGGCGACCTGCGCTTCCCCGCCGCCGGCGCGGTATTCACCGAGCGCGGCATTTACCGTCCGGGCGAAACGGTGTACGCCAAAGCCCTGGTGCGCGACGGTCCGCTGGGCGCCCTCAAGCTTCCAGCGGCGGGCGACTCGCTGCGTTGGGTGTTCGCCGACCGGGAGAAGGGCACCCTGCGGGACTCGACGGTGGCGATGTCGCCCTTCGGCACGGCGGACCAGACCTTCCTGCTGCCGACGAGCCTGCCACTCGGCCACTATGAGATCGCGATCCGCATCCGGCGCCAGGGACGCTGGATCGATCTCGACCGCACGAGCTATCGCGTCGCCGAGTACCGGCCCCCCGAGTTCCTGGTGGATGTCACATCCGACACGGCGCCGCGCTTCGCGGGCGACTCGCTTCGGGCCACCGTCGAGGCTCGCTATCTGTTCGGGGCGCCGATGGCCCGCGCGGCCGTGAGCTGGGTCGCGCGGCAGCAGCCGATCAGTCCCTGGGCGCTCCACATTCCCGGCACCGACGGCTACTTCGTCGGCGAGAGCGGGTGGTGGTGGGAAGAGGACTGGGAGGAGAGCACGCCGCAAGCGAACGTGACCGTGGTGGCGAGCGGTACGGATACGCTCGACGCAACCGGCCACCTCATGCTGCGCGTCGCCGTCGCCCCGCCCGCCAAGGGACTCCCGGCCCGCGCGACTCTTGAGGCGACCGTGACCGACGTCAATCGGCAGACTGTCTCGGGCGCAGCTTCGGTCACCGTACACCCGGCCGCGTTCTACCTGGCGGCGAAACCGCTCGGGGAGAGCTACTTCTGGCCCGCCGGGAGCCCCCAGGCAGTAGCCGTCATCGCGGTGCGCCCGGACGGCCGCCGCGTGACAGGCGTGGCGATCCGCGGCGCCATCGTGCGCCGTGAGTGGCATCAGGTCGAGCGCGAGCGCGAAGGCCTGTCCGAGGAGGTGGGCGAATGGGTCTCGGACACCGTGGCGCGCTGCGATCTCACCAGTAGCGCCGACTCGGTGCCATGCCGGTTCACGCCGCCGGCAGGCGGCAGCTACACCGTGAGCTTCTCCGCCACCGATCCGGCCGGGCGCCCCGCGGCCACGAGCCTGTATCGCTGGGTGACGGGCAAGGAGTGGGTCCCGTGGAACGACGAGAGCCGCTTCAAGATGGAGGTGATCCCGGACAAGCAGCGCTATAGCGTCGGCGACACCGCCACCGTGCTGTTCGCTTCGCCGCTGACGAACGCCGACGCGTGGGTGACGGTGGAGCGCGAGGGTCTCATCGAGGAGCGCCGGCTGCGGATCGCGAGCGGAGCGACGACCCTCAAGTTCCCGATCCGCGAGGCGTACGCACCGAACGCGTTCGTGTCGATCGTCGTGGCCCGCGGCCGCAACGCGGCGCCCGGCACGCTCGCGGACCCCGGCCGACCCACCATCCGTGTCGGCTACGCCGAGCTTCGGGTGACGCCCGAGGTCAAGCGGCTGGAGGTCCAGGTTCAGCCGCTCAAGCCCGAATACCGGCCGGGCGACACGGCACGCGTCCGGCTGCGGGTCCGCGACGCCCGGGGTGCGGGGCAGCGCAGCGAGGTGACGCTCTGGGCCGTGGACGAAGGCGTCTTGGCGCTTACCGGGTACAAGACGCCGGACCCGATCGACCTGATTTACAAGCCGCGCGGGCTGGGCCTGCACCTGGCGAGTGACCTCGTGACGGTGGCGCCGCAGGTGCTGGCCGAGGCGGTGACGATCAAGGGCGAGGGATCACCCGGCGGCGGTGGCGGCCTGGGCGCCGCGGAAGTGCTGCGCTCGCGGTTCAAGTCCACCGCATTCTTCATCGGCTCCGTGGTGACCGATGCCGAGGGGAGCGCGGTGGCAACCGCAAAGCTCCCGGACAACCTGACGACGTTTCGCGTGATGGCCGTGGCAGTCACCGCGGGCGATCGCTACGGCAGCGGGCGATCGGCGTTGCTCGTCACGCGCCCGCTGCTCGCCCGGCCGGCGCTGCCCCGGTTCCTGCGGCGCAACGACGAGTTCACCGCGGGCGTCGTGGTGAACCAGCGCGCCGGCGGCACGCCCACCGTGAGCGTCGGGGCCGTCGCCAGTGGCGTCGTGCTCAACGGAAATCCCGCGCGCACGGTGACGCTGACGGCCGGCCGGGGGAGCGAGGTCCGCTTCGCCTTCCGCGACACGACCGAGGACGTGGCGACCTTCCGGTTCCGCGTGTCGAGCGGCGGCGACGCCGACGCCGTCGAAAAGCCGCTGCCGGTGCGCCCCGCGTACCACCCCCGGGCTTCCACTGCGGCGGGGGTGCTGCGCGATACCACTACGGTCGAGTTTGCGCTTCCGGCCGATATCGATCCTGCGCGCTCGCGCGTGGAGCTGAACCTCGGCACATCGGTGCTCGCCGTGGTCCAGGGCGCGTACCAGTACCTGCGTGTCTATCCGTACGACTGCAGCGAGCAGGTGGCGAGCGAAGTGCTGCCGCTCATCGCACTCTACCAGGCGCGTCTGGCGCTGGGAGCGGGCGTCAAGCTGCCGCCCGACGCGAAGGACCAGATCGCCGACGCCGTCGGCGCGCTGTCGCGGCGTCAGCGACCGGATGGGGGCATCGGCCTGTGGGACGCGCACGACTGGACCACCCCGTGGCTGAGTGCCTACGCCGGCGAGGCGCTGATCGCCGCGCGAGCGGCCGGGATGGCGGTGAGCGACACCGTGCTGTCGCGGCTCGGCGACTATTTGTCGAAGAGCCTTCACAACGAGCTCCCCATTCAGGCACCCGTCGCTTACTGGTACACTGAGTTCCGCGTACGCCTCGCGGATCGAGTCGCGGCCGTGGACTTCTTGAGCCGCCTCGGCCGGTCCGATCTCGCGGGCGAAAACGACCTGCTACAGCTCGCGCCCCAGCTCGCGTGGGAGGACCGTGTGCGGCTCGCCGAGGTCGTGGCGCGCCGCGGCGCGGTGCGAGCGGCGCGCCAGCTCCTGGAGCCTATCTGGGCGTCGGTGCAGGTCGAGGGGCGTCGCGCCGTCGTCCCCGACTCGACCAGGCGCCCGTTCTACTTCTATTCCTGGGAGCGACCGGTCGCGCGCCTTCTCACCGCCACGCTCGCAGCCGACTCGAGCCACCGGCTGCTTGGTCCGCTCGTGGAGACGCTCATCGCGCAGGGCCGTGCCGGCCAGCTTTCGCCTTGGAATACGCAGGACTACGGCACGGCGGTCGGTGCGCTCGCCGCGTTCGCCCGGCGCCAACAGCGCGCCGCGGCGCGCGGGATTCGCGTCCGCAGCGGCAGCCGCGTGGTTATCGAGGCGCCGGGGCGCGCAGCGAGCGCGGTGGTGATCGACTCCGCCGCCCCCCTCACCGGGCTGCTGACGGACGGTCCGAGCGGTTCCAAGATGCTCCGGCTCGCGCTCGAGACGCCGCCGGGTGGCGACACGCCGGTCTACTACTACGTCACGGTGCGGGAAGTCCCACGAAACCGGCCCGTCACGCCGGACCAGCAGGGGATCCAGGTGGAGCGCTGGTACGAGGACTTCGCGACCGGCAAACCCATCGTGAGCGTCGCCGAAGGGCAACTCGTGCGCGTCCGGCTGCGGATCACGCTCCCGGCTGAGCGGCAGTTCGTCGTGCTGGACGATCCGCTACCTGCCGGGCTCGAAGCGGTGGACTTGAGTCTCCGCACCAGCGGCGTGCTCGTCGGGCCGGGCGCGACCCCGCCGGAACAGGCGGAGCACGAGGAGACCGAAGGCGAGTCGAGCTACCGGTGGGGCTGGTACTACGGAAGCTGGGACGACGGTTGGTGGTCCCCGTTCGACCATAAGGAGATGCGGGACGACCGAGTCGTGTACGCCGCCACCGTGCTTTGGCCCGGTACGTACAGCGCGACGTACGTGGCCCGCGCGACGACGCCCGGCGTTTTCGTGCGGCCACCCGCGCACGCGGAGGAGATGTACAATCCCGCCGTCCATGGCCGCAGCGAGGGCGGCGTGTTCAGCGTGACGGTGAAGTCGCCATGAGCGACCGGGGTCGCACGTTGCTCGCGCTCGGCGGTGTCCTGGCTACGGGCCTGGCGCTCGCGCTGGCGGCCTGGGTCGCTCGGCCGCTCCCGGCCGGTCTCCTCGCCGCGACGCCGGCGCCGAGCTTCACACTCGCCGACCGGCACGGGCTGCCGCTCCGTACCACGCGTGCGCCGGACGGCAGCCTGGCACGCTGGCTCCCGCTGTCGGACGTGGATTCCAAGATCCTGCAGGCGTTCATCGCGCTGGAGGACCGGCGCTTCTATGAGCATGGCGCCATGGACTGGCGCGCCGTGCTGCGTGCGGCGCGCGATAACCTGCGGGCCCGGCATGTGGTGTCGGGCGCCTCGACGCTCACCATGCAGCTGGCCCGGCTGCTCCGCCCCGCGGCCAGTGGCCACACGTGGAGCGCCAAGGCGCTGCAAGTCCTCTGGGCGCTCCGGCTGGAGCGTCACCTGACCAAGCAGGCGATCCTCGAGCAATACCTCAATCGGGTCCCCCTCGGCCAGGGCACGATCGGGGTCGCCGCGGCCGCGCGCCTCTACTTTGACGCATCCGCCACTCGGCTGAGCCTCGCCCAGGCTGCGTTGCTCGCCGGATTCGCGCGCGCGCCGTCCACGGCCAACCCCTTCATATCGACCGAGCGAGCGCAGGCGCGACGCGCCACAGCGCTGATTCGCATGCGCGACGCAGGTTACGCCGCCGATCCCGAGCTGGCACGCGCAGCCGCGGAGCCGCTGCTCCCGCACCGGTCCGCCCCGCCGTTCCTCGCGCCGCACTTCACGAGTCGCCTGCTCGCGTGGAACGACGAGCGAGGGGAGTCGCTCGACGGCGTGCGACGTACCTCGCTCGATCTCGCCCTGCAGATGCGGCTCGAAGCGGAGGTGCGACACACGGTGCAGGTGATGCGGGAGCGCGGCGTGGAGCAGGCGGCCGTGGTCGTCCTCGCCAACGGCACGGGCGAGATTCTCGCCTGGGTCGGCTCACCGGATTTTTGGGCGGACAGCGCAGGTCAGGTAGACATGGTGGTTTCGCCGCGGCAGCCGGGATCCGCGCTCAAGCCGTTCCTCTATGGTCTCGCGTTCGATCGGGGCCACACACCGGCCTCGATTCTCGCCGACATCCCGCACATCTACGAGACGCCCACTGGACCCTATCGCCCCCGCAATTACGACCGCGCCTTTCACGGACCGGTGCGCGCCCGCGAGGCGCTGGCGAGCTCGTACAACGTGCCCGCGATCGAGCTTACGAACCGAGTCGGCGATGCGAGCCTCCTGCGGACCCTCCAACTCGCGGGGTTCGCATCGCTCGATCGGACGGCCGACTACTACGGTCTGGGGCTCGCCCTTGGAAACGGCGACGTGACCCTGCTGGAGCTGGCGAACGCCTACCGCGTGTTCGCAAACGGCGGCGTGTGGCGACCATACTGGTGGTGGACCGTGCCGGGCGGAGTGCGCGCCGATTCGCAGGAGGGTCGCCGGGTCATGTCGCAGGGCGCCGCGGCACTCGTGGTCGACGTCCTGAGCGATCCGGTCGCGCGCATTCCGGGATTCGGGCTCAGCACGCCGTTCGATTTCCCGTTTCCGGTCGCCGTGAAGACCGGGACGAGTCGTCATTTCACGGATAACTGGGCGGTGGGGACGACCGGCGGATTTACCGTTGCCGTGTGGGTGGGGAACTTCAGCGGCCGCCCCATGGACGACGTGAGCGGGGTAACGGGGGCAGGCCCGCTCTTGCACCGCGCCATCATGCTGACGGCAGAGAGCTATGCGCCAGGCGCGCTACCGTCGCCGGCGAGCGCCGGAGCGGTGCCGGTGACGATCTGCCGGCTGTCGGGGCTGCGCGCGACGCCCGCTTGCCCTGCGATGGTCGAATGGTTTCTGCCCGGCACAGAGCCGGAGCGCCAGTGCGACTGGCACCGCGGCGGGGGCGCGCGCCTGCCGCCCGAATACGCCGAGTGGGCTCAGCAGACGGGCTTTCAATCCGACGTCGCTGGACCGGCGGCCGGTGCCGGGCCATTCCGCATCGTCTCCCCACAGGACGGCGACCAGTACCGCGTCCCGCCTGGCGTCGACGCTCGCTATGCCACGATCGCCTTGCGGGCCGCGGGTGAGGTCGGTGCGGTTCGCTGGTGGGTCGACGGGCGATTAGCGCTCGCGCGGCGCTGGCAGCTCGTCCCGGGCACGCACACCATCCGCGCCGTCACCGCGTCCGGCGACTCCGACGAGGTGCGGATCGCCGTGGAACCGGGCGTGGGTGCGGGGCGTGGTCATCAGTTCGTCCTTAGTGTGCGCCCCGCGCCGTCGGCGGCAGAATCCCGTTGAGACGGAGGTAATTGGCCAGCTGGCTGTAGTGATCGGCCCAGTCCTCGTGCAGCTCGAAGATCATCGCCGCCCGAGTGGTTTGCCCCTCGTACCCCGGAATCTTGTCGCCTAACCCGCCGTCGTTGAGTTTGGCCATTTGCGCGCGGCAGAACGCGAAGGATCGCGTGAGCCGGGCGACCAGCTTCGGCACGCTGTCCGCGGGAGTGAGCTTGGGCTCGGCGGGAGCTTTCGCGCCGCCCAGTGCCGCGCAGCCGAACTCGCTGTCGCCGGCGATGTGCAGCACTACCTCGGCAACGCTCATCTGCGCTGGTGTGGGCTTGAACTGATACTTGGTCGCCGGCATGTCGTCGGCTGCGGCCACGAGGTTGCGAGCGAGCCGCTCCGCATCTGCCTGAAATGCGGTGGTGACGGGGCCTGGAGTGGCCTGCTGAGCGCGGCCTGGCTGATGGATGAAGAGGAAACCCGACATCAGCGCTAGGTGATGGGTACGACCTCTCATGTGGCCCCCGTTTCGGCGTCGTGGCGGTGATTCGTGGCGTCGGCCCAAGGAGCGCTCAGCGACGCGGAGCGGGCGGACAAGCGGTGGCTCACTCCGCGCGTGTCAGAACTGGATACCGAAGGTAACCGGCACGAGCCAGGTCGGGGGGCTCGGCGAGCCGAGCAGGTCGTGGTAGCGCGCCTCCAGGAACAGTCGTGACCCGTTGGTCATTCGCACGGTGACGCCCCCACCAGCCGACAGATCGGGCCGGA
>DATNOR010000123.1:0-5794 GCA_035601235.1 Gemmatimonadales bacterium | reverse complement strand
GGGCGGCATCAGCGAGGCCACGGACTTCTTCACGCGCGCGCAGGACGAGGCGATGCAGGACAACGACATGACCACGCTGGGGCGCTGTGCCAACAACCTCGGCATCATCGCGAACCTGGAAGGGGACTACGGACGGGCGGTCGGAGCGTTCACCCGGGCAATCGCCGCGTATCAGCAGGCGCGCTACGACCGCGGCGTCGCCGAGTCGCAGCACAATCTCGGGATCGCGTACCGCGAGCAGGGACGTCTCGACGACGCGATGCAAGTCGCGGACACGGCGGTGCACGACGCCGAGCGGCTGGGCGATCGGCAGCTCAAGGCCCAGGCCCTCGCGGGACGGGCGGAGATCCAGGTGGCCCGAGGGGAGCCCGGGCTCGCCGTCCGGGAAGCGCAGCGCGCGGTCGTCGTACACCGTGACTTGAAGGACGCGGTCCGCGAAACCGAGGACTTGCGCATCCTCGCCGTCGCCTTGGGCATGATGGGGAAGACCCGGGACGGCGCCGGCATGCTCCGCGAAGTCATCGCCCGCGCGACGAAGCACGAGCGGCCGCTGCTGGTGGCCCTCGCCCAGCGCGATCTCGCGCAACTGTTGAGTCGCGACGGCGACGACGCCGCGGCGCGCGAGATGGCACAGTCGGCCCGCGCGGCGCTCGACCGGCTGGGGGCGAAGGTGGAGGTCGCGAAGCTGGATGCCTGGTTGCGGGATCGGGCCATTCCGCGAACGGACGACGTGACGCGCCGTGCGCTCCCGCCTGCCGGCATGCCGCAATCGCCGGCGCTGCATCCGCCGCGCACCGGACCATGACGGCCACGCTGCGCGCGCCGGTGCGGTCCGCGGCCGATGCGTTGCACGAGGCGCGCGCCCGCGAGCGGGGCGTAGGGGGGGAGGCATCCCTCACGGAGGTTGTCGCCGGCTACGAGTCGGCCATCAGCGCGGCCGAGCGCACGGGCGAGCAGGCGGTGCTGGCGGAAGCGCTGCGGCGGCTCGCGGTGGTCCAGCACCGCCGTAACCAGTCGGCGGAGGCGCGCCAACTGTGCAGGCGGAGCTTTGTCGAGGCCCGGGGAACGGGCAACGACGTGCTCGCGGCCGAGGCCCTGAATACCCTCGGCGGGATCGACCTCGAGGCCGGCACACTGGCCGATGCGCGGAGTCACTTTCTGCGCGCGGTGCAGCTGGGGGGCTCGAGCCGGGAGTTGCGGGCACGCGTCGAGCAGAACCTGGGCATCCTCGCGAACATTCAGGGCGACTTCGAGAGCGCGCTGGCGTGCTACGCACGCTCCCTGGAGGCGTACAAGAGTTGCGGCGACGAGCACGGGTGCGCCATCGCGTATCACAACCTCGGCATGGTGAGCGCGCAGCGGCAGCTGCTCGACGAAGCCGACCGGTACTTCACCCAGAGCCACGACATCGCGGCCCGAGCGGACGACGCGTACCTCCAGGGACTGTGCCTCCTGAATCATGCCGAGGTGTACGTCGCGCGCGAGCGCTACGATGATGCGAGGCGCAACGCGGAGGCCGCGCTGGGGCGGTTCGACGGGATCGACGGCGGAGTGCTCCGAGCGCAGGCGTATCGCATCATCGGCATGGTGTACCGTGAGACGGGCCGGCCGGCCCTGGCCGAGGCGCGCCTGCGCGCGGCGATCGAGCTCGCCGTGACCGCCTGCTCGGCCCTGAACGAGGCCGCCGCCCGCCGCGAGCTGGCCGTCCTGTACCAGGCGATGGGCCGTAATCTGGAAGCGCTGACGCTCCTGAACGTCGCCCACGCGCTGTTCCAACGGCTCGACGCGCGCTCCGAGCTGGTCTACGTCGACGGCAAGATGGCCGAGCTCGAGGCCACGTACCTCGCGGTGGTCAGCGAGTGGGGTCAATCGATCGAGTCGAGCGACGCGTACACCTACGGGCACTGTGAGCGGGTGGCGCAGCGCGCCGTGGCCGTGGCGGAGATCCTCGGCATGGACGAGCACGCTCAGACCACAGTGCGGGTCGGCGCCTATCTCCACGACGTCGGCAAGGTGCGCGTCCCCCACGAAGTCTTGAGCAAGCCCGACACGTTGACGCCGGACGAGCGCGCGGTGATGCAGATGCACCCGGTGTGGGGGATCGAGCTGCTCGCCGCCGTCGAGTTCCCCTGGGACATCAAGCCGATCATCCGCTGGCACCACGAGCGGCACGACGGGTCGGGCTACCCCGACCGCCTGCGCGGTGACGACATCCCCGTGTCCGCGCAGATCGTCGGCATCGCGGACGTCTACGACGCGCTCACCTCGACGCGCCCGTACCGCCCGGCGCTGCCGCGCGAGCGCGCCCTCGCGGAAATGGAGCGCTGTCGCAGCTGGTGGTCCGACTCAGTCTGCGCGGCGTTCTGGAAGTCACTGGCCGAGCCGCGCAGCGCCGAAATGCGGGCCGTCGCGCGATCCGTCTAGGCGCTAGCCCGGCGTGGGTCTGTTCACTCCCGGAACGGACCTGTAGTTTGTGACACGAGACGACCCGCGAACCGGAGGTAACCAGCGTGAAAACGTCGATGGCGGTCATCCTGACGCTGTGCACGGCGGCCTTACTCGCGCCGACCGCGCAAGGGCAGGGAGCGAAGAAAGTCACGGTCAAGATTACCTCGCCCACCAAGGGGGCCACGGTGACCAGCCCGGTGCTCGTCAAGCTGACGGCCACCGGTGTGCGGATCACCCCCGCGACGGTCGAGGAGCCCGGCACGGGGCACCATCACCTGTTCGTGGATCACGACCTCACCCCGCTGAGCGACACGATTCCCAAAGGCAAGCCCGGCATCATTCACCTGGGGCGGGGCCAGACCGAGTTCCAGCTCGATTCCCTCGCACCGGGCCCGCATCGGGTGATCGCCGTGATCGCGGACTGGCGACACGTCCCGTTGAATCCCCCCGTCGTCGATACGGTCACGTTCACCGTCAAGTAGCCGCATCAGTACGGGTGGAGCGCCTTCACGCGCTCCGCCAGATCGGCCGGGTCAGTCGCCACCACCCGGCCGAAGGGCGACACGTAGATGCGCACCGTGGGCGCGCCCGGGATGACGGTTGGCCCGAACGCAAAGCGCCACACGCGCGGGTGGCCAGCCAGTTGGGGCGCGCCCTGCCAGAGCAACGTGGTGGATTGGTGCCCCATTTCCGGCGGGGGCGCGCCGAGCAGCGTGCCCACGGCCGAGAGGGCGGCGGCCCACGAGGCGCCCGCGAGCAGAGCGGCGACAAACGCCGCCATCACGGTCAGCCAGAACAGGCGAGCCATTTCGATACCGAGCCTCGTTACCGGCTGGCCAGCGCCCGACGCGCGATCGCCAGCTCGGGCCGCCCGCCCTCGGCCTTGGCCATCAGCTTCAGGAACTCCCGGTACCGCGCCAAGGCCGTGGGCCTGTCGCCCGTGAGCTCGGCGGTGCGGGCCAGGCCGAACAGGCTGCGGGCGCGGTTGGGCGAGAGCGCCAGCGCGGTCGCGTAGGCCTGCGCCGCAGCGGCGGGCTTCCCGACCACGAGGAGCAGATCGCCCTCGAGCTCCCGGGCGGGGAGCACCGCTCCGGGTGTCACGGGATGCTTTTGCGTGGCGTCCTCGCGATCGGCCGCCTGCCCGGCGTGCAGCACGGCCGTTGCCGTATCACCCGTTACCAGCTCGAGCCACGCCCCGGCCGCGAGCCGCTGGATGGCGACCTGTCCGGCCCAGTAGGCCTGCGGTCCCGCGCTCGCCGTGAGTGTGCTCTCGATCTGCGCGAGGGCGACGAGCTCCTGGCGGGCCGCTGCCGTGTCGCCGCCGCGCGCCGCGCCGATGGCGCGCGCGAAATGCGTGATCGCTTCGGCGGCGGGCCACTCGGGGGCAGGACGGATGGCGAGCCTCGCGGCCTCCCCCCACGCGCCCCGCTCCAGGGCCACGCGGGCGGGAATAGCGGCAATAGCGTACTCGTGCGGGAGCGAGCCGGCCGGGAAGCCGGCCGGCGCCGCGGCGGCCTCCGCCGCGACGCGTCGTGCCGCGGTATCGCGCCCCTCCTGTAAGAACGCATAGGCGAGGTAGTCGAGGGCGTGGGTGCGCTGGTCCCACATGGCGTTGAGCCCGCGCTGGATCTCATACGCACGGGCGGCAGCGGCCGCGCGGATGTTCGACGCGATGGCGTCGTCCCACGCCCCGAGCCGCGTGAAGATGTGCGACGGCATGTGCTGGGCGTGGGGCACGTCCGGCGCGATTTGGGCGTAGCGCCGCGCGGCGTACAGCCCGTGTGCCGCGAGCTGCGGCACGTCGTTCGTGTGGATCAGGTAATGGGCGAGCCCCGGGTGTCGCGGCTCGCGCCGGAACAAAGGCTCGAGGATCGAGTCGGCGCGTTTCTGGTAGGCGAACGTCGTGTCAGTGGCGTTCGCCTGTCCCACGGCGATCAGGGCGAGCGCGTAGAAGATCGCCGCCTCGCCGTCCGACGGGCTCTGCCGCCGGACCCTGTCCATCGCCGTCGCGTAGCGGACCAGTCGCGTCGTGGGGTCGGTGCGATCGTAGTCGGCGTAGTACGCGCGGATCGCCCCCAGATAATCGCGCTCGCGTGCGGTCCTGGCTCGCGAGAGCCCGCGGTCGATCGCGAGCATCGCGACCTGGGCGTCCGCGGGTGCGGGCGGGGTCCAGAGCGGGTGCAGCAGGCTCATCGCCTGCCCCCAGAACGCCATGGCGCAGCTTGAGTCCGCGGCGGCCGCGGCGTTGAAGGCCTCCGTCGCCTTCTCGTACCAGAAGGAATGCACGTAGGCGACGCCCTGCTCGACCCCGCGCTGCGCCGCACCGTGGCAGGACGTCTGGAAGCGCACCCGGCCCAGCTGCTCCGCGTGGCCACCGTGCCCCTCGGGCAGCTGCGCGGCCAGCGGCACGGCGAGCGCGAGCGCTGCGAGAGGCGGGAGGGAGCGAAGCATAGACCACCGATTCTGCGGTCGCATCAGGCGGAATGCAAGGTGGAGCATTCTGACACGTTCCTAACTCCGGTCAGTGTCCGACTCGGCCCGGCGCGAGCATAATTATCGGTGATGCTGCTAGCCCTGGTCGCCTTGCTCCATTGCTGCGACTCGGCACCGACTTACTCGGGCCGGGAGCATCAGCTCGACGTGCGGATTCCACGGCTGGAGGGCGATGTCGTCATCGACGGCGACCTCGCCGACTCCGTGTGGGCCCACGCCGCCCTGTTGATGGGGTTTTCGCAGTACGCCCCCAACGACGGCCTCCCCGCCGCGGACTCCACTCAGGTGCTGGTCTGGTACTCGTCCACGGCGATCTATTTCGGCATTCGTGCCTTCGAGCGGCACGGCCGTCCCACGATGACCCTGGCGAATCGTGACCAGATCTTCGGCGACGACAACGTACAGATCCTGCTGGGCACGTTTCACGACGGGAAGCAGGCCTTGATGTTTGCCGTGAATCCGCTCGGCGTGCAGGGCGACGGCTCCCTGATCGAGGGAGCCAACGTCACCGCGAGCGGCTTCATCGGCGGCGCGGTGGTGGGACGGGAGCAACCCGACCTGAGTCCCGACTTCGTGTTTCAGTCGCGCGGGCGCGTCACCGATTGGGGATACGAAGTCGAGGTGCGTATCCCGTTCAAGAGCCTCCGCTATCAACCGCGCCAGCCGCAGGACTGGAAGCTGAACGTCGTGCGTGAGGTCCAGCACTCGGGCGTCGAGGATTCCTGGTACCCGGCGCGTCGCGCGAGCGCGACGTTCATCGGGCAGGCGGGCAACCTGGTTGGGCTGAGCGGCATGCATCGCGGTCTCGTGGTGGACCTAAACCCCGAGGCGACCGGGAAAGCGAGCGGTGCGC